>CAYMXQ010000060.1:0-1948 GCA_964394495.1 Hadarchaeota archaeon (SeqCode) | reverse complement strand
GATGGAGTCACGGTCAAGGACATAATCAGAAATACATTCCCTCCTGGGTCGGTCACAGGGGCGCCCAAGCGTAGGGCGATGGAGATAATAGACGAGCTGGAGCCGCACCTGAGAGGCCCGTATTGCGGCGCAATCGGGATCTTCATGCCCAACGGTGATTTCACTATGAGCGTGGCGATTCGAATCTTGGCGGCGTCTAGAGGCATGGGCACTTTCTGGGTCGGCGGAGGTATAATGTGGGACTCTGTGCCGGAGTTGGAGCATGAAGAAACGTTGGTCAAGGCACAGGCGATCATGAACGCGTTGGCGTGAGGTGAAGATGGTGGCAGGGTTTGTGTTTTTGGATGGGAAGCCGATTGATGAAAAGCTCCCGCTGAGGTCGCTTCTCTACGCCGAGGGCTTGTTCGAGACGTTCAGGTGGAAAGGATCGCCGCCAGTGTTATTGGAAAAACACATCAAGCGTATGAAACGGGGCGCAGAGATACTAAATTTACCTTTCCCTGGCGAAAGAAAAATCAAAGACGCTGTAAATGGAGCAGTCGACGCATCGGATGTGGACGACGCCTACGTGAAAGTCTGTCTCCTCTCGTCGGGTTCTCTGAAGTTTTACGAGCGGGCTGAAGGTGGACATCTGTTGGTGGTAGTCAGGAAGTATGAAGCAGCCAAAGAACGCATGCGGGCCCACATAGCGTCCTTTAAACGGCTCTCGTCTTCGCCCATCCTAGGCATCAAATCGTTGAACTACCTGGAAAACGTTGTCGCACGGAGGGAGGCTGAGGATATGGGCTACGACGAGGCCATCTTTCTCAACGAGCGCGGGGATGTGGCGGAGGGAAGCTCAACAAACATTATTTGGGTAAAGGAGGGCACGCTTTTCACGCCGGCGCTTGAGTGCGGGCTGCTGCCAGGCGTCACACGGGAGGTGCTCATCGCGTTGGTCCCGAAACTTGGTCTCGAGGTAAGGGATGGTAAGTTCAACATAGAAAACGTCTTCCGCTCGCAGGGAGCATTTTTCACGAATTCTTTGATTGGGATAACCGCGATTACAGAAATCGACAAGGTGAGGATAAGCGTCGACGAGAATGTATACAGCAAGATCAGACGTTCCGTTTTCAAAGAACTTGGGTGGACGACCTAACGCTTCAGCTTCAGTATCGCCTCGGCGATGTCACCGTTCGTCTCCTTCAACGCCAGAACCGCTTCCTCCCGCTCAACCCCGGCCTGCTCCATGACTAACTTGATATCTTCTTCTGATAACTCGAGTTCCGGCTTCCGCTCGAACTCCTGCCCGCTCACCTGATAGCTCCGTTGACCGGCCATATCAGTCCTCACGACCTGGGCGTTGGGCAGAACGATTTCCCGGTCGGAGAGTTTGATAACGACTTCCCGAACGCCGTCCAACTCATCCATCTTGACCCCCATCTGCCGCATCGCCCGCTCCATCTGCCGCCGATCTATCTTTTTCGGAAACATCTAACCCAATCCTCGTCTGACTTCTACCGCCTTGCCGTTATTAAACGCTACCATCTCTGCGCCGCTCAGCAAAGCCCGACCGCTCGCGAGCAGGCGGTCTTTCGAGTCCACGACGAGCACCTCCTCGGCTGGCCTTATCTCAGGGTCGGCCGCCACGACATGCTTGGCGAACACTGTTTTTCCCTGAGCCACGAAAGGGGCAGCTTCATCGTTCACCGTGACGCGCAGGCGAGGTGGCTTCAGCGCCGAATGCACGAGCTTCGCCCCCTTCCGGTTGAGTACGATGAATCCGTCTGAGGCGCGGATAGAGCACAAGATTTCATCACCCAGCCCAACTTGACGAACTCGCCCAAGGGTCCTCACGATCATGATCCCATCTATGAAGAGCGCATTGCCGACGCCCTTGCCGAAAAGGTAATCCGCAACTGCCCGGAGCTTTATGATCTCTTTGTGGGTCGGTTCCTGCAATTTATCA
>CAYMXQ010000059.1:0-2324 GCA_964394495.1 Hadarchaeota archaeon (SeqCode) | reverse complement strand
TGTTTTGACTAAGGCGTATGCTCCCCAAGTTTGATTTTCCCATGTAACCTCATACTGTTCGATTAGCACATTATCACGATACATCTCAACTACGAATGAAAAATTAATGCGCCAGTTTTCGGAATCTGCCTCAGGCGTATACCAATAACCAAATGACCAATCCTCTATGGTACTATAACTCCGAAGTGTTACTGCATCAGCCATCTCTCTTGACACTGAGGTCCATCCATAAGTCATGAAAACCTCACGCGGGTAAAGTATATCTACGTTCCACGCCAGCGTAGGGCCATACATAGCATTTTCTATGCCAGATTCATAAATGCCGAGCTGCGAACTTCGAATGCCACGAAGATTGATGATTCCTGCCGGTGTGGTTTGAAGTGTGAGCACGTTGTCATTTTCGGTATAATAAAGCTTCCAGTCGCCGTAAATCGTGCTAGCAAAATTATTATCAATTTGTGGTGCGGGAAAACGCATGGTCAAATTCTCAAGAGGCTCACCGTTTTCTGGTCCAAGATAGGTAAACATTGCCCGATAGTCAAAGCGTACTATACCCCCGCCAGTCTCCCACGGCCTGAACCAGAGTACTGCTCCAACCACTGCCACTATGACAAAAACTACTGCGACGATACGCCACGGCAATACGCGAGCAGACATTTTGATCACACTCGGTTGGTCGAATAAAGTAATAAAACATGGTACCATCACTGACCATACGCGACGCCACCGAGTATTGCGGCGCTCGACTCACGCCACTATCATCGACGTCTCTGTGTACCGCACCCCGGAGATGCGCTGGATTTTGCCCACGACCGACTCGCCGAGCGCGCTGAGGTCTGTGACCTCGACCCGAACGACGATATCGAACCTTCCAGTGGTCGCAGCGGCGAACCTCACCTCTGGCAGTTTTTTAATCTTGTCCATAAGTCCCAAGGCCTTCCCAGGTTCGGTACGGATGTAGACTATCGCCTGCATGTCCAACCTCCCATTCACCATTTTTGTACATGCCTAAAAGAGTGATTTAACGCGTGGCCCGGGGATAACCACTAGTTTTAATTTTAAACTTTAACGAAACGGTTAAAGCCCCACATACAGAGTATTGTCAGATATCGATGGATTTACGAACACCGAAGAACGTCAGCTTCGAATGTCAGCGATGCGCCAGGTGTTGTGGGGACACTTCACATCGCGGGAGGAACGTCCTCCTGCTGGACTCCGAGGTGGAGCGGATCTCCAAGCAAACCGGGATGAGCTCGCTGTCGTTCGCGTCAAAGGCATCGAGCAATGGCATCTACCGCTACAAGATGAAGAAGAAGAGCGGCAAGTGCGTCTTCCTCGACGGTAAGGCCTGCAGGATATACGAACTCAGGCCCTTCATCTGTCGCTTCTACCCGTTCTCGATGAGGAAGAAGAACGGCTCTTACGTTTTCGACTTCGCTGAGGACTGCCCTGGGATTGGCATGGGTTGCGCGGTCACGGAGGATCAGTTCGAGCGGATGGCGGAGAAGGCGTCCAAGGCCATAGGGTCAGGGGCTAGCTGAACCGCGTTCAGGCCCTGACGTTTACTCCTCTTTTAGCCAAGTATCTCTTGACGTCCCGGATGCTGAAGACGCCGTAGTGGAATATGCTCGCTGCAAGGGCGGCTGTCACCTTGGTCTTTTTGAATACCTCATAGATGTGTTCCAGTTTGCCACAACCCCCGGAGGCGATGACCGGCAACTTCGCCCTCTCGCATACAGCCTTGGTCAGGAGGATGTCGTATCCGTCCGTCGTCCCGTCCCTGTCCATGCTCGTGAGGAGTATCTCACCCGCACCCCTGCGCTCGACATCCTCCGCCCATCTTATGGCATCAAGCCCGGTGAACTTCCTCCCACCATAAATGGAGCACTCGTACCAACACGGGCCCTCAGGGGTCCTCACTATTATCTTACCCTTCGCCTCTTTGGGGGATGAGATGTACCGTCTCTTCGCGTCTATGGCGACGACACACGCCTGGCTCCCGAAACGTTTGGAAATTTCCCCGACCAATCGCGGATTTTTTATCGCTGCCGTGTTTATCGTCACTTTGTCCGCCCCGGCGTTGAACACCTTCCTCGCGTCATCGATCGTGCTGATGCCCCCGCCCACCGTCAAAGGCACGAAGACGTTTTCAGATGTCCTCTCAAGCACCTCGACCATGGTCCCCCTGCGCTCGTGGCTCGCGGTTATGTCGAGGAAGACTATCTCGTCGGCCCCGTCCTCGTAATACTTCTTCGCGAGCTCCCACGGCACCCCGGCGTACCTTATCTGCTTGAACTCCACTCCCTTGACGACTCGCCCGTGGG
>CAYMXQ010000058.1:0-2628 GCA_964394495.1 Hadarchaeota archaeon (SeqCode) | reverse complement strand
TTCCACTACCAGGTCAACTTTTGATTTAGTGATGTCGGCTGGCTGCCCGTGCTTGAATGCACCTTTAATACTGGCCGCCTCTCGAACATTTTCTATCTACGCCGGGTCGAGCGCGATGAAGCATTCCCGCAACTTAGGGGTCGCCATGATCAGACGTTTGCCATCGCGCAATGCGAGCTCCCGCACAGTCAGCTGGGCGGCATCCGGGTTAACGAAGATTGTTTTCGCTGATTTGTACGCAGGTAACGAGCGTAGACGCATGGCCGCCTCACGACTGCCCACGAAGTTTGGGATTCTTCTGTGAGCAGGTCTCGGAAATGTAACAACTCCTTTTGTTTCCATCTCCCGCCAGATTCGTTCACGGATGGTCTGCTTGTCCATAGAAACCACAGAGCCTATTTTGAGACGTAGGGGTTCCCCTTGATATAGAATCGAAGCTTCCGTTTCAAGTCAGCGCTGACCCCGATGCGGTGTGAGGATGCGATCTCAATAGGCTCGGACATACCACCAGTTATAGCGATTTCACCTTTGCTGTCTGTCAAGTCCAGTCCGTGGTTAGCGTATGTTATCCCCATCGCCTGAGTCAGCTTTCCGGGCCCCGATGCCAGGTTTCGCTCGTCCGATGTTTTTGTTCGTCGTTTCATCAGCTCGAGCCCCTCAAGCGGCTCCAGTGCACGGATCAACACAGCCCCCGGGACCCCCTCACGCTCTGTCGTGACGTTGAACATCCAGTTGGCGTGAACCATATACACGAAAACCAGTCCGCCCCCCTCCCACATCAGCCAGTTCAGCTTAGTCTTTTTGCGTGAAGCGCGGGATGCCGGGTCCCTCCTGCCGTAGTATGCCTCAGTTTCAACTATCCTCCCGCTGGTAGTCCCCTCTGGTGAACGGTGGACTAGCTTCTTGCCAAGCAGCTCCCTGGCGACAAGCGCCGTATCCCTCTCGTAAAACGACCTCGGGATTAATATCACATGAACCCTATCGAGAATAGGCGAAAGCTAAAATAACTATACTCCAAGGATAACTGGGAGGAAAATGAAGCTTGACCCAAGGGTTAAAGAAAAGTACCCGGAATTCATCGCCGGTTACGTCCTAGTCAGCGGCGTAACTATTGAGCCCACTGTTGAGGGATTGATAGAGAGGAAGCGGCAGGTCTTCAGCGACCTCAAGGCGCGATACGGGGCGACGAACATATTGGAACTGTCGGAGACCAAAGCTTACCGCGCGTTCTTCAAGGCGATGGGCGCAGACCCGTCGAGCTACAGGCCATCTCCAGAATACCTGCTGCGAAGGGCGCTGGACGACCGTTTTCCGTCGATCAACAACTTAGTCGATTCATGCCTGCTGACGACCGTGGAGCACCTAGTCTCAGCAGGGGTTTATGACTTAGAGAAGGTCAAAGGGGAGGCGAGGACGACGCTTGCGGCGGAGACGGAGCCGTTCGAGCTCATCGACGGGCGCAAGCTGAGCCCCAAGCCGGATGAGATAATCCTGCGGGACGATACTAGGGTGCTGGCAGCTTACACTATAGGCGACTCTAAGGCGACCATGATCACGCCGAAGACTTCGAGAGCGCTTGTCGTGGTCTGGAATGCCCCGGGAGTAACAAGGGATCGAGTAGAATCCGCGGTGAACTCCCTCGCTGCTTACACCCGGAAGTACTGCGGTGGCCACCTCGAGCGGAGCGAGATCCTCTAGGGAAAGGCATGATACGCTCGAGAACGCCCCAGACAAAGCCTAGGGGTATCCAAAGTCAAACCGGCGCTCGCGCACTCCTAATTGGTTCCGGAGGCGGGTGGTCCTCCGCCGACGTTCTTCTACTGGAGGACCAAAGTTTGTCCCTAACATTTCAAAACGGCACCTCGATTCTCAGGTCCGGCACTCGGGAGCTGAGGCGCGGCAGGGACTATCTGGCCATGTTCGAAGAAATCCTCAACCAGGGGTACATCGCCGTTGGTTATCTCGGCTACGAGTTCTTCCAGTCCCTGCAGCCGGATTTCAAGCGCAGCCCAGGAAAAAATGGCCAGCTTTTGCCAGATGCATCGTTCATGTTTTTCGAAGAGGGCAAACTCCAAAAGAAAAAGCTTGGGGAATGGCATGAAGATTTGGAGTCTGCGTCCGCCTCTCAAGTGAACCATACTCCCCACTCAAACATGACAAAAACGAAATTCGTCCAGATGGTGGAGCGAGCGCGTCAGTACATCGCCAAGGGTGACATATACCAGGTAAATCTCTCACAGCGATTCGAGGTCCCGTTTGATGTCCCGTCCGAGCTGTTCTTGAGCAAGCTATACAAGGCGCAGCCCGTCCCGTTCGCTTGCTGTCTCGACTTTGGACGGTTTCAGCTCCTTAGCGGTTCGATGGAGCTGTTCATGCGGAAAAGCGGGCTATAAAGGGCACGCGAAGGCGAGGGCTTAATGAGCGGGAGGACCAGGGACTCCGGCGTGAGCTCCTGGAAAGTGAAAAGGAAAGGGCCGAGAACCTGATGATAGTGGACCTGATGCGAAACGACCTAGGGAGGGTTTGCGAGTTCGGCAGCGTGCGGGTGGAAGACCTCTTCAAGATAGAGCAGTACTCGACACTCTACCAGATGGTTTCCGAAGTTAGCGGTAAGCTTCGCGATGGAGT
>CAYMXQ010000057.1:0-2772 GCA_964394495.1 Hadarchaeota archaeon (SeqCode) | reverse complement strand
GATGATGTGGGAAATCCTGAGGTCGCGGATTCGATTTCCGCCCCCGGCACCACTACTTTTTCCCCAACCACTTCCACAGAAGCGCAGTCGCGCCCAATCCCATAATCGTGCACAACAAGAACGGAGAAGTTGGGCCGCATGCATCAGCGAGCACTCCCCCGACCCCAAGAAACATGGCCCATCCCACCAGCGTGACGGCATGGTGCACCCCAAGCAGATAACCAAAATTCCTGCCCTTCGCAGCATTGGAAACCGTGCTCATGATTGCCGGGTATATTGCGCCCTCTGCGACCGCAAGTACCGCGACCATTACTGCGAGCATCTGAAAACCCGACACCAGAGCTATTCCTGCCGACGCGAGCGAAGATCCTACTAATCCTGCCAAAATCACTGGACGATGGCCTATTCTGTCTGACAATAACCCGAGCGGCGTGAACACGATCGCCCTGATACCCGCGAATATGGTGACAAGAGAACCTGCCTGGACGGCCGACAGTCCTAATCCAGTCTTAACATAGACGGGAAGGATGTTGAAGACTATCGAAACTATGCCCAGATAAACCAGCCCGGCGAAGCAAGCTGGCAATATCGGGGTGAGGTCGGGCCTTTTCATCGTGAACTTTGGTCTGGGCGTGGAAACCGTTGCGACGATTGCTGTGGCCACGAACGCCAGGACCGCGCTCAATAGAAACGTCGCGGTAGCCCCGAAACTCGCGTAGAGCACTCCCCCCACGATTGGCCCTATCCCGACACCAAGGCCCCACGATGTCCCATAGGTGCCCATCGCCCGACCGCGTTTTGCGCTCATGGATTGGTCTGCTACCGCACCTTGTGCGTTGACCCATATCAGCTGCTCGGTCGCCCCCTGCACGAACCGGAGCGCGATGAGTAGAAACACGGCCCCGGCCATAGGATAGAGCATGAAAACTAACGCTGTCGTCAACAACCCGACTTTTATGAACTGCGCACGTCCTCTCCGGTCGCTCAGGAGACCAACCGGTGCTGAAAATACGATGCCCATCACAACGTAAGCCACACCCAGTATCCCGATCTCGGTGTAGCTCGCCCCCAAGTCGCTGGCGTAAAGCGGTAGGACTAGCCCGACCATCCACAGCGAGAGGGAAATTGTAAATACCCCGATGAGTAAACGGCGCATAAAATAGGTTTGACGACCATACTAAATATTTTTAAGCACTGGGTACAAAGATGCGAGGTGCGACAATGCTGAAAACTCCGATAGTAATCGTGAACTTCAAGACGTACAAAGAGGCCACGGGGCAAGACGCCTTAAAGCTGGCGCAGATGATGGCCGACATAAGCGCGAAAAGCGGTGTGCCGGTGGCTGTGGCCCCGCAGACGGTGGACCTCGCCACTACAGCGGGTAAGGTAAAGATACCTGTCCTGGCGCAACATGTCGATCCAATAAAGCCCGGCAGGAATACCGGTTTCATCTCTCCTGAATCTGCCAAGGCAGGTGGGGCAGTCGGGACATTGGTTAACCACTCCGAGCACAAGCTCCCGCACGACCAGGTCAAAGCTATCGTAACGAGGGCAAAAGAGGTGGGGCTCTACACCGTGGCTTGTACAGCGGATACGGAAGAGAGCAGAAAAATAGCCGAGTTTGCACCTGACTTCATCGCAGTGGAGCCGCCAGAGCTCATAGGCTCTGGCATATCGGTGTCGAAGGCCAAGCCGGAAGTCGTGATAGACTCGGTGAAAGCCGTGAAGAAGGTGAACAGCGGGATAAAAGTCCTCTGCGGGGCGGGGATAACTTCCGGTGAGGACGTCACAAAGGCGCTGGAGCTTGGGGCCGAGGGTATTTTGATTGCCTCTGGCGTCATCTGCGTGAAGGACCAGCGGGCGGCATTCCAAGATATCGTGGACGGAGTGCTCAAGTTTCAAAAGCGATGAACGTCAAAGCAATGGGAGAGCTTTTTTAAAACACTTTTACGTTTTGAACCTAGGCAGACCTAAAGTATTCGTGGATGAATTTTAAAGGTATTCATGTTCACTAATGTATGGTGCCCCGGTAGCTCAGCCTGGCGGAGCGACTGAAGGCAACTGTCGAAACTTGTATCCAGGCGCAGGAAATCAGTAGGTCGTGGGTTCAATTCCCACCCGGGGCTCCACGATTTTTGACAGGGGGCAGAATCGCAACAAGTCGTGGGATCGTGACCCACCAGCGGCTCCACTTCATTCGTTATCAGATGTAACCGGGAACGCTGGCTCGCACCTCACTCTAAGCTCGCCACAAATCGTTTTGACTCTCGAGCAAATCTGGCGCCATGACTCCGAATCCTCACGGACGAGACCAGACAAGCGTTCCGCTAGATTAGGTCCCTTCTCCTCAAGTACAGGCCCAAGTCGGTCGATCACCCACCGCCTCAGGTTAAGTCGGTCATAGATTAGTTTACTCTCAGTCTGGGCAGCGACCTCAATCACCTGTCTCAAGCTCTCCTCTGAGTCGTTGAGCCCTGGTATGATTGGACCAAGAAACAGCCATGTTTCCACACCCTGCGATGAGAATTTCTTCAGCACTTCTGCGCGCGCCTCAGGTGGCGATGCCCCTGACTCGAGCACGCCTGCCAGCCTGTTGTCCATTGTAGTTATTGTCACCCCAACGTCGAATTTCTTGGGGACGATCAAATCGACATCGCGCAGGACCAGCTTTGACTTGGTCTGAATCGATACGGGAAACCCATGTCCGGCCAGGATTTCGATGCACTTCCGTGTCAACTTCAGCTTCGCCTCGAGGGGCTGGTAGGGATCCGT
>CAYMXQ010000056.1:1647-3362 GCA_964394495.1 Hadarchaeota archaeon (SeqCode) | reverse complement strand
CGTGACCGTGTCACGTCCGTGGTATTAGAAGGGATTGAGGACGCCAAGCCAGCGCCCGGGGTGATTGATGCAATTCAAGAGAGCGAGGCCGTTATAATAGGGCCGAGCAATCCGGTCACGAGCATCGGACCAATCGCGACAATTAAAGAAATTAGGGCAGCACTTGTGCGAGGGCGGAAGAAAGTCATCGCGGTGAGCCCGATTATAGGCAATGCGCCCGTCAGCGGTCCTGCGAGCGCGCTGATGCGCGGGTTGGGATACGAGGTCAGTCCGGTTGGCGTGGCAAAGATGTACGAGGATTTTGTCGGCGCTTTGATCATAGATTCAGGCGACGCAACGCAACGCAGGAGAATAGAAAGATTTGGAATCAAAGTCCACACGACGGATATTCTATTGCCGGACGTCATAACTAGGACAAAACTTGCGAAGACCGTGCTGGGTATTATGTAAGCTCGTACGTCGTGGTCCGCTGGCGGGGGACGCGTCCGATTTCCAGAATGAGTTGTTCCAGTTCTTCAGGCCCCATCGACTGACTTTTCCCACCAGCTGCTCGAGTTATATTCTCCTCTAGCAGGGTCCCACCAAGATCGTTTGCCCCAGCTTTCAGCATCAGTTGTGCTCCATGGGGACCGAGCTTGACCCACGACGCTTGGATGTTATCGATGAAACCCGCGAGCATCAGGCGCGCCACGGCATGAACGCGCAGGCTCTCGGTGACACTCGGAGGGGAGTGTACTATGCCAATGCCATGAAGGGGGGTATTGTACGGCATGAAAGCAAGCGGCACGAACTCGGTGAATCCTTTTGTCGAACGTTGGATATCCCGGATTCGCATTAGATGCTCGGCCTGCTCGTGTGAGGTCTCAACTGTGCCGTAAAGCATGGTTGCGGTCGTGGGGACTCCCAGTCGGTGGCAAGCCTTTACTGTTTCCACCCACCTGTTCGCGCTGATTTTTTTCGGGCAAATTACGGAACGCACTCGATTGACGAGTATTTCAGCAGCGGTTCCTGGAACCGAGTTCAGCCCAGCATTGCGAAGTTGTTCAATCACCTCCTCAACTGATAGCCCTTCTCGTACCGCGACGTGATTTAACTCAGCTGGCGAAAATGCGTGGATGTGAATTTTCCGTGAGACGTCCCGCACCGCTTGTAGTATATCGATGTAGTCCTCCAGATTCAACTCCGGGTGTAACCCCCCTTGGATGCAGACCTCCGTTGCTCCGAACTTGACCGCCTCACGAACTTTTGCCGCTATCTGCTCTCGCGTGAGCACGTAGGCGCTGGGGTCCTCTGGCGAGCGTCTGAAAGCGCAGAAGCCGCAGCTCCCCGCGCAGATGTTGGTATGGTTGATGTTCCTGTTTATGACATAAGTGACGACATCCCCAACAGTCTCGCGTCTTACTTCGTCTGATGCACGAATGAGCGTGTGGAGCTCCTCGCCCTCTGCCCTCAACAGCCGTTCACCATCGGCTGCGCTCGACTCCTCGCCCGCCAGCGCACGTTGCAAAATATCTTCAAACTCAGGCTCGACAGGCGCGGTAGCCTTCCTCGTCAGCAAGTTCGAGGACAAGTCCCATCACCTCCTCAGACATAAACTTTTCATCCTTCACATAGTGCGGATAAATCGGCAGGCGCTCACGTAGCTTGAACCCTGCGTTTTCCACGGTTTTCCGAAGCCCATCAATGCCCGGCCAGGGGCGTTCTGGGTTGATGAA
>CAYMXQ010000056.1:0-1637 GCA_964394495.1 Hadarchaeota archaeon (SeqCode) | reverse complement strand
GGCTCCCGCTGTTAGCATGTGCCCCATGTTTGGCACAAGGTTGGGCGGCACCTGGATATTCATCTCAGGCATGAGTGAGCGCGCGAGGGCTACTGTCGCAAGGAGTTCTGACTCGCTTGGTCTCGGATGGCTTTCCATGACAGTTCCTGGTTTGGGGTCGAATGGCTGGATGATGATCTCTTGGACGTGAACGTAACGTTCGTGGAGTTCTCGAAGGGCAAGCAGTGAGTGGACACGATCCTCGTATCTTTCCCCTATCCCGACAAGCAACCCGGTCGTGAAAGGTATTCCAAGTTTACCAGCGGTTTCGACCATTTCAAGCCGGAGTTCTGGGTTCTTACCTGGGCTGTCGCGATGTGCAGGTAAATCGACCGCACACTCCAGCATAAGCCCCATGCTCGCGTTGTAGTGGCGTAGGCGTCGTAGCTCTCGCTCGCTCAGTACCCCCGCATTTGTGTGGGGTAACAGACCAAGTTCCAAAATTTGTTCACATAAATCCTCGAGATAGCCCGCCGTGCTTTCATACCCCAGTTTTTCGAGTTTTTCTCTGGTTTCAATATGGACATCGGGCCTTTCTCCGAGGCTGAGCAGGGCCTCAGAACAGCCTGCAGCCTTGGCGCGTTTGACGAGTACGATGACATCCTCAGGCGACATGAACCAACCACCATCGTTCGGTTCGCGCCTGAAGCCGCAGTATGCGCAGCTGTTGCGGCAGAGGTTCGTGACCGGCAGAAAGACGTTGCGGGAGTAGCTGACTTCTCGTTTAATCTTCGGGCTGAAGTTCAAACTAGCACCATCCCTAGTGTGCACACATTCATAAATTTGCTTGCTCTTAATGCATGCTAACTTTCAAAATAAAAAATTAGCCAGCCCCTTGCGGGGAGCTGGCAACTTTGGTTCAAGAATCGTTTTACAGTGCCGCGTTGGTGGTATATGTTATTAGTGCGCCCATGACCTTAACGTTGGAATCCCCATACGGCCAATAGGCGTACACGAGGTAGCCATATACTTTGTTATTAATGATGGAAAGTGTTGACACAATAATTGTGTCGGTGTTGTCGCCGTATTCCGAGATACCAGAGGAACTAACATTTGCTAGTCCCTCATATGCGCCAGCTGTCAGGTTTAACCTGTAAAGACTCACAGAAACATTGTTGTCCGAGTTGTCGAAGAAGAAAACTTTAAACCCAGTGACCTTTGACCCATGGGGCAGATGCACGGGGGCCACAAGTTGGCCGCTACTTCCGGAAGAGATATAGGCCCCGCCCGTTCCGCCGGTGTTGTGGTAGTTAATTGTGTCACTGCCTGGGACAAAATCTTCTCCTCCGACCACAAAGTAGTGCGTGTGCGGAGTTGAGTATACCACGTTGTCGGTGACCACATTCTCCGCGAACAGGTTTTCCGTTGTCTCTATCGTGCCACCGCTGACGAGGAAATTACCGACGACAGCTAGATTGTTATCGACCGTGCCTCCGATGTCTCTTCTTAGGAACTGGTTGCTATTGAGGCCGTCTAGATTGTCAGCGTCCAGCCCGCTCCCAGAACCGTCGTTTGTAGATGTCCAGGCGGTACCGCTGATTTTACTTGGGTCTATGGCGGCGTCAGATGCTATGTCGGAATCTGTGATAGTCCCGTCT
>CAYMXQ010000055.1:0-3901 GCA_964394495.1 Hadarchaeota archaeon (SeqCode) | reverse complement strand
CTGCGGTAATGACCGGATCGCCAAGATAATCGCCGAGCTCTTTGAAGTCTATGTTTTATGTAAAGCGTAATTTTATGCGGAGTTGCTGTTCTGTGAGCCTTGATTCTGGCCGTTTTTGCGGCATTTGGCTCCGCATAATAATGAGGACCTGAGAGTGGCCAGCAGCTTGTCGGTGGCTCGAAACCGACCGGCCCGGAGTTTTGGAGGTGTGATGAGTTCCACGGTTTCAGCCTTCTCGGTGGCATCAGCTCGGAGGTACATCTCCGTTGTTTGTATCGTCGAGTGCCCAAGCCACAGGGAGACCTTTCGGATGTCTTTGGTTGCCGTAAGAACCGTCATCGCACAGGTGTGGCGTAGCACGTGGGGGGACACCCGCTTTTGAAGAAGGGAAGGGCATCGGTTTGATGCCGCCGCCACGTGCTTCCGGAGGATGTACTCAAACCCAGCACGGGTCATGGGTTCCCCTTGGGCGTTGAGGAAGAGTTCTGGGAAGAATGTATCTCCCCGAAGAGCGAGCCAGGCACGGACGGTGCGGGTTGTCTGTTGCCACAACGGAAGGGCGCGTTCCCTGCGCCCCTTACCATGTACCAGGATCGTGGCCTTCGGCTGCAGGTTCAGATCTGCAAGACGTAGTGTGACGAGCTCTGATACTCGCAATCCTGCGGAGAAGCAAAGCTGTAGCATGGCTCGGTCACGTATACCGAATCGGGTTGTCGGGTCAGGAACGTCAAGGATGGCCTGCATCTCGTCGGGGGTGAGGTGATCGATGAGCCGCGTGTCGGTCTTTTTGGGTGGTATAGCCAGAACCCGCTGGATCTGCTCCAAAGCAGATGGCAGGCGGTACTGCATATAGCGCATGAAGGATTTGATGGCGGCCAGCCGGATATTACGAGAAACCGGAGAGTTTCCTCGATCGATCTCCAGATGGTTCAAGAAATCTACGACCAAAGGTGCATCAAGCTGTTCGAAGAGCAGGGCGGATGGTTCTATCTTGAAACGGTGAGCGGCATAGAGGAAAAGTAGTTGGAATGAGTAGGCGTACGAGTCGCAGGTGTTCTCACTCGCTCCTCGTTCCACGGGCAGACGTTGCTGAAGAAAGGCACTGATATGGGGTGCGATAGGGGTCATTTGATTCCTCCTTCTACGAGGTCGTCACAGGCCTCGGCGATGTCATCCATGAGGTTGGCAGTGGCTTCCAGATACCAGTAGGTAGCGGCCACATTGTAGTGGCCGAGGTAATGCGAGAGGGCTACGGTGTGTTTGGTGACTCGGTCGCGCCCATCGGGACAAGCTTCAAGGGCTCTGACTGCGAAGGTGTGCCTCAATGAGTGGAGGGTCGGGTGACGACTCGTGGAGGGCGAATCCAGCCCGATCGTCTTGAGGATCGTTTGGAATCTCCAGGCCGCGGCGCTGTAACGCAACGGTTGGCCTTGCTGGGAAACGAAGAGATGATCATCCGCAGCGGGTGCGAGGCGCTGGCGTAGCACCCGGTAGCGCTCTAACTTTGCTTCGGCCGTGGGGTGCAAGGGGACCAGCCGATTTTTGCGAAACTTTGACTCTCGAATGATGATACCATCGACGGTGATGTCCTGACATCTGAGTTTGATGGCCTCGGAGACACGCAGCCCTGTACACGCGAGCAGGCCAAATAACGTGCTGTAGGCGTGAGGAAGCAGGGGGTCTCCAGTGTCCAGGCGGGAAGCCACCGCAATCACCTGACGGATCTGTTCTGGCGAGAAAATGTAGGGAACGGGTCGGGGTCGGGTCGGGCTACCGAAGACGCCCTGTGGAGGAATTTTATGTCGTTGGTCTTCGGCGCGCAGGTGATGGGCGAAACGGATCAAGACGCCGAGCCGTCGAGCCCTTTGTGGGGGCGATGATCCAAGTCCAGCCCAGTTGATCGCTGTCTTGGGGCAGACCAGCTGTTCTCCGCGAGCTTCAGCAAAACGGGCAAAGGAGTGAAGGAGATAGCCCTCCGTGCGGAGCTGAAATCCCACTGCTCGTCGTATTGCGAGATACGATTCCACTGCTCGCGTCAACATGGGTCCACCCCCTCCTCTGGCCAAGGCTGGGCGATCCCCCGGAGGGCAAGTACGTCCACTTTGGCGTAGATCGAGGTGGTTTCAATGGATCGATGCCGCAGTATGACGGCAATATCTTGGAGCGAGGCTCCTTGCCGAAGCATGGCGGTAGCGGCAGAGTGTCGCAGAACATGGGCGGCGCCACGAACGGGGGAAGCGACGCCAGCTCTGTGCATGGCTTTGGCGACAATGACGGAGATCGCAGCATGAGAGGCAAAGCCCCGGAGGGGGGCGCGCGAACGGACGAACAAGGTGTCAGTATCCACGGGAGGTCGGGATCCCGTCACATAAGCGATGATGGCTTCTCCAACCTCTTGCAGCATAGGTAAACTGGTTTCGTGGCGTCCTTTTCCGCATACGCGGATCCATCCTTGCTTCCAGTCGATGTCACCCAAACGCAGATGGACGATGTCACCGGCGCGAAGAGCAAGGCGGGCGAGCAGCAGCACGATGGCCCGATCGCGGATACCCACTGCCGTGTCGGCACGACAGGCAGCCACTACCCGTTCCACCTCTTCGGCCTGGAGGTATCGGGGCAAGGTCGAGAGGTGCCAATGGGCGAGGGTTGGGATCGCGGCATCAAGACCCACGGGGCAGAGGCCTGCGGTGATAAGGAATCGGATGAATACCCGGAGCGCGGTGACCATGGTTTTCGCCTTTGCCCTCCCACAGCAGCGGCTCCGATTAAGGACAAACTTTCGTAGCCCTTGGGCATCGAAGCGGCTTGGGTCGTCTCCCATGGCATGAAGTAGGTCACGAACCGCAAGGCTGTAGTTGTAGAGACACGCCGCGCCGATGTTGCGGTTGACGCGCATCCATTGCCAAAAAGAGTCAAGGAGGGGTGATGTTTCGGGCTTTTGACCGTTATCAGCAGGAGGTGGAATGGCGTTGATGCGCCGGAGGTGTCCAAGGAAAAGGTATGCACCTCTTACCAGACCATGTCGGTCATAGCAACCGTAGGACGGACATCGGCATCTTGGCAGGTGGCGCTTGAAGCGCTCAACCTGGGCGTCATCCATCTTGGCGAGAGGGACATGCTGGTACTGAGCCCAATGGATCAGGTGTTGAGCTGCCCGGATATGGCGGCGAGCCGTGATCTCGGCGTAGCCAGCCTCCCAGAGCGCGTCAGCGAACTCGTCCATGTACGGCCCCGCTGGACCGCTGCGCAGTTGTTCAACGAAGTTCTCGGATTGGTAGTAGTGGATGAGCATGGCGTCCTCCATGGGAGTGGGTTCTGATCACTCCATGATACAGAGGACGTCAAGATTATGCGAAGTGTCCTATCTCACGAACACGCGAGTAAAACAACTCCCGGCGGGCTTATTGGCTCTCTCAAAGCTAGCAACTCCGCATAAAATTACGCTTTACATAAAACATCGACTTCAAGGACCTCGGCGATTACCTCGGAGATCCCGTCGTCACCACCGCGATTGTAGATCGCATGGTGCATCATTCCATCATCCTCCATATCCAGGGACCCAGTTGGAGAATGCACGAATCAAAGAAGCTCAATACTCAGGCAAAGAAAACAAAATCAAAAACGTAGCCCCTGCTCCCCGCTGCCTTCTCTTCCGTCCTCAGTCGATCCAAGATCATCACTTCATGATCTCAATAAAAAAGGCCTATAACACAGCTCAGGCGGATCCAGGAATAAAACACCAGGGGGGTCTCTAAACCGGTGTTTATCTCCTTCCTGAGTTCAAAACATGCAACTTCGGGGTGGGTCCGCTTATATCGCTAAGGTGGGTCCATTCTTAATCGGGGGTGGCACAGCGGGGTTACATTCTAAATAATTCCGGCGGGGTTTAATGCCCCGCTGG
>CAYMXQ010000054.1:0-3916 GCA_964394495.1 Hadarchaeota archaeon (SeqCode) | reverse complement strand
TCTGCGAGTTCTCGACTGAGCTTGTATTTCTCCATCGAGCGGGCGCGACGTTCCTCTGTAGGCTCTGGCAAGCTGGACCTAATTTTTCTCAATCTGGAGGGGGTGATCGGGATCGGCGGGATATCCGTCTCAGGATACATGCGCTCGGCACCTGGCAGCGGACGCATGAACTCCGTGTTTCCATCGACCAAGGCCCGACGAGTTTCCTCCGGTATCCCTAGGAGCGCTTGGTTTGCCCTGTCCACAACGGCCCCCAACGCAGCATCTGCACTCGCCCTGTCACCTGCCACGAACACGACCGCGTCCTTCTCCGTGGCTTGTACCGTGCTCTTTAGTCTCGTGACCTCGTCCGCTGAAATACCGTAAGCCAGCATCTCATCAGTGTGGAATATGCCCCCGACCTTCCCGTAGAGCCTTGCATGGTCTGCTAGCTCCGTTCCGAACCTACGTCCCGGCTGGAGCTCCTTGCCGATGAGCCCAGAGAACTTTGGCAACTTTACCGCGAAAGCTCCGCCGCCGGTCTCGAGCGCCCTGCGAATCACACCGGAACTTGTATCTGAGAAAACTCCGGTTACGTCGGCGACCGCTCTCCCCACATGTTTAGCGCCCAACCTCTTCAGCTCGTCGCGTATCTCCAGAAGGGCAAGCTGCCTTCTAACCTCGCGCTCGATGACTCCGGAGATCAATGAAAGATCCTGCACCCCCTTAATCTCCTGACGTGCCCCACCTACGATCGAGACGTTTATGTCCTGCCTGATCGTCCCGATGCCTCGCTTGACCTTCCCCGTGGCGCGGAGGAGCTGCCCGATGTGGAGCGCGGCTTTCGCGGGTGTGTGCGGGTCTGAGAAGTCAGGCCCTGTGGTGACCTCTATCAATGGTATGCCTAGACGATCCAACCTGTAATCAACGTGATTGGCGCTGTCTCCCATCTTCCGCGCAGCGTCTTCTTCGAGGCAAATGGTGGGAACCCCAAAACTCTTTCCGTTCAAATCAACGAGCCCATCCGTCGCTACCAGTACCGTGCGCTGAAAGCCGCAGGTGTTGCTCCCATCGATCACTATCTTGCGCATGGTGTGCGCCTCATCGACGGGCTTCGCGTTGAGCAACAATGCGACCTCAATGGCAATGTCGAGCGCTTCCTCGTTGATGGGATGCGGTGGTTCATCATCAAGCTCAACAAGACATATGCTATCAGGGTAAACTTGATACACAAACCCCTTACCTTTCAGTGCCTCCGCCAGAGCTGCGCGGTCCACCTCCCCCATCTCGCTCTGAGTCGGGCGCAGCCTCCGCTTCACCTCGAGCGGCGCATCCTCGTCGCGCAACCTCGAGGGGCAGTTACAGAAGAGCTTGTGTGTGTCCAGTTCTTGATGGATTTCGAACCCGACGCGCAGGCCGAGTCTGTCGTAGCTCAGCTCCATACCGTTCCCCAGCCAATTTCAGATGGCGGAGTATTTCAGTAAATAGGTTGACTTTATTATGAAAAGACAGCGTCTAATGGGGGAACGAGCTTGGACGACGTGGTTAAAATCGCCCTCATCCCTGCCCTGATGCTTCTGGGCATCGCGCTGAGGCAGGCTAGGCTGGGTCTGAAGCCGTCTCATCTGGAGTTCTTGATAATCTACTTCACTTTGCCCGTGCTGATGTTCACCGAGATGCTGAAGTTGGGACTGGACAGCTTCTCCCTCGGCGGCGTCGCAGGGGTATCTCTGATTTACATGGCGCTCTGCTTCCTAGCGAGCTACGTGATGTCGAGGAGGTTATCTAAAAAGGAAAAGGGCACGGTGGTCTTCAACTCGACCTTCTTCAACTCGATGTTCCTGCCTTTCCCCCTGATATACGCGTTCTACGGCGACCTCAGTTCCGCCATAATCTTCAGCGTTCCGGTACTGGTCGTTCACAACACGGTCGGGGTTTTCCTAGCGTCGTACTGGGGCCACGGGAAGGTTGGGAAAAAAGCCATCATAAGTGCAGTTACCTTCCTGCCGCTCCTGGCGTTCCTGGCAGGGCTGCTGGCGAGGCCGATGTTATCCGGTTTCGTCACCACACAGGCGTTCGGTTGGTTGCACGACTTCGGCCTGCTGTCCATCTACCTCAGCCTGTTGCTGGTCGGCCTTTCCATCCCGCTCTCGAAGGAATCGCTGCTGCTGTCCCGCAATCGAGTCGCTGGGATAATCACGCTCAACCGGTTGCTGATATCTCCGGTGATAGCGTTAGTCCTGATAGCAATCCTGAACCCGGTGGGACTCGCCAAGGACACCATAATAATAATGTCCCTGATGCCGCCGGCCTTCACCAACCTGATTATAACATCGAGGTTCGGCCTGGACGTGAAGGCGACCTCTCAGAGTCTGTTCGTACCAACGCTGTTGAGCATGGCAGCAGTCTTCGCGCTGAGGTTCTTCGCCCTGATCTAATCTCAGGTGAATGAAAAAGCAGGCTTCAGGAAAACGTCTGGTCTTGTTCGGGGAGTGATTTCGCCGGCCAGGTTGCTCTGCATGAGTTTGGAAACCTTTTTTGGATTCTTGGAGTGAGCAAGTACCCACATCAGTTTCACCCAAGCGACTTCTGGAAGCATGTCTTCTCCAGGTATCACGCCCATCTGTAGGAGGTCGCGACCAGTTGAGTAGACCTTCATGTCGACCCGACCCCAGAGGCACTGCGAAGTCATGACTATTGGTACCTTCTTCGCCGCGGCGTGCTTTATCCCGCCAAACAATGATTCAGGCACGTGCCCAAGTCCAGTCCCCTCGAGCACGATGCCCTTGTCCCCAGATCTAATCATACCATCGATGACGCTAGAAGGCATCCCAGGTGTGACCTTCAGCAGCGCTACCTTCGGCACGAATTTTCCGTCCACCCTCACCTTGCCCTTCTGGCTGGTATGGTTGTAGTCGTCGCGGAAGAGTTTCAGCTCGCGTCCTCTGACCATGCCGATCGGGATGTCGTTGACGGTCTGGAATGTGTCTCGACGACTTGTGTGGCACTTGCGAACCCTCGTGCCCCGGTGTATCAAGCAGAAATCGTCCTCCGTCGAGCCGTGCATCACCACGCAGACCTCCGCGATGTCGGATTTGCCAGCCACCGTGACCGCACTAATCAGGTTCAGGGCCGCGTCGCTGCTTGGCCGGTCGGAGGAGCGCTGTGACCCGACTAAAACGACTGGCTTGTGTAGCCCTTTGAGCATGAAGCTGAGAGCGGCTGCAGTGTAACCCATTGTGTCGGTGCCGTGAGCAACCACAACTCCCGTCGCCCAGCCGTTTATCTCCTTCGCGATTGCCTTGCCGATCTCCACCCAGAGCTTCGGCGTCATGTGCTCGCTGAAGACGCTGCACACCTCCAGGACCTTTATGTTCGCGATCTCCGCGAGCTCAGGGACTGCGCCGTAAATCTCCTCCGGCGTGAAAGCTGGGAAGACGGCGCCGGTCCGGTAGTCGACCCTGCTCGCTATCGTCCCACCAGTGCCGATTATCGTCACGTTCGGTTTGGATGGGTCGTGCTTCAGCCCAAGTTTGGGGGAGCTGAGCCTCGGTGGCTTTCCAAACTCAAGCAACGTGATCTTGGTCCCCTTTGTTATCTTTATCCCGACGTTGTATCCGTTCTGGAGTTTCAGGACAAGGTGATTCGTATCGCCGAGTTCGGTGCGGGGCATCAACACGCCTTCGTAACTCCTGCCTGCGGTCTCGACCTTTATCCTGTCCCTGTATCCGGACATCGCCATCAGCTTACGATAACGCACGAGAGTTTAAATCGATGCCCCTGTTTGCAGTAAAAAACTAATAAACCTGGAACCGGAGACTTATCTGGCGCGGAGGTAACTCAGCCTGGGAGAGTGACAGACTGAAGATCTGTAGGTCGGGGGTTCAAATCCCC
This sequence comes from Hadarchaeota archaeon (SeqCode), assembly GCA_964394495.1. Taxonomy (GTDB): domain Archaea; phylum Hadarchaeota; class Hadarchaeia; order Hadarchaeales; family Hadarchaeaceae; genus B75-G9. Next base: position 43 of record CAYMXQ010000054.1, on the reverse strand, counting down.
TCCTCCGCACCATTCAGTTTTATAAACAGCATGCTGAAATTCA
>CAYMXQ010000053.1:2284-4197 GCA_964394495.1 Hadarchaeota archaeon (SeqCode) | reverse complement strand
ACCATCCCGTTCTCCAGTATGTCCTTTGAGGTTGGAGACAGGCTCGGTGGTTCGTGGATCTCCATGCCGACCCCGTGCCCAGCGCCATGTAGGCAAAATCGCGCGTACCCCCCGCGAGAGATTATCTTTCGAGCGGTTTCGTCGACCACGCTCGCCCGAACCCCACCTTTGACCCTCGTCATAGCTGCAGCCTGGGCGCGTTTGACCAGCTCCACCAGCCTTTTTTGCCTGGGTGTTGGGCTGACGGCAAAAGTCCTGGTCATGTCGGATGCATAGCCCTCGAACGTGGCACCTAGGTCCACGAACAAAAGTTCTCCTCTCCTCAACTTCTTATGCGTGGCTACGGCGTGTGGCAGCCAGGAGTTTCTGCCCGATGCCACGATGGTGCTGAAAGGCGTACCTCCGGAGCCGGCGAGGCGCATGGCGTGCTCTGCCTCCGCCGCTATCTCCAGCTCAGTCCGTCCGACCTCCACGAGCTCAGCCGCGCGTCTCATGCCCTTGACCGCGATTTCCGCGGATCTCTTCAGCCAGGCCAGCTCCTGTTCAGACTTGATTTTACGGAGTTCGAGCAAAAGTTCGGGCAGTTCACGGTAGCTGGCTTCGTGAGCGGCACGAATCTTCCTCAACGTGCCGGACCTGAGATTGTCGAATCCGACCGAGCGCGCCCCGAACTCCCGCAGACATTCAGCGATTATTTGCCAGGGCGTGATGAAGTGAACACGCTCCCCGCGCCGCAAGGGCGCCCTCCAGCCTGAAAATGCGCGGATGTCTCTGATCCGGCTGTCGCGCTTGGCGCGCTCGAGTTCGAGCCGGCTACATATCAGCACGGGTTCCCCTTTCACCGACACGATCACGACACTGCCTGCATCCGTGCCGGCCAGGTATCGAGTATTCTGAACCGCCAGGAACGCGTCCAGGCCTCTTCTGTCGAGTTCCTTCTTCAGCTTTAGAATCCTCTTGTCCAGTGTCTCGCCCGATTAAGCTTTAGGGCACGTGATAAAAATGGCCTCCGATGGTGGCACGAAAGCTCGAGCTGATGCGGCGGTACGACGAAACCGCGGGGATGTACGACAGCCGTTACGAGGAAATCCAGCGCGCAAAATATCTAGTTGCGCTGAGACATTTGCCCGACAGGGTCGAGCGCGTGCTGGACCTGGGTTGCGGGACGGGCATGTTCCTGGAAGAGCTTTCTAACCGCGCCGAAATTGTCATTGGGCTGGACATTTCGTCCGAGATGCTGAAGAGAGCCAAAGCTCTGGTGAAAAATGTAGGGCTGGTACAGGCCGATGCGGATGCCCTCCCTTTCTTGGACGGAAGCTTTGATGCAGTCGTGTCCGTGACCCTGCTCCAGAACATGCCGGACCCAGCGACGACGGTTGTGGAGGTAGCGAGGGTCCTAAGGCTGGGCGGAGTCGCCGTCTTCACAGCTCTCAAGCACAAGCATGGTAAAGAAGAGGTCCAGAGATGGGCAGAGAGAGCGAACATGAAGGTAATAAGTTCGGGGGAAATCGAGAGAAGCGAGGATGTATTCTGCGTTACGGTGCGATAGCCGAAGTTTTTATCCCATAACCCAATCTTTATTGGGGGGAAGAATTTGGTCGTTCACGATGAGAGGAAAACTCTCTCAAAGGCTAACAGGATTGTGGTGAAGGTAGGGACCACCAGCCTCACAGACAAGCGCTCAAGGCTCGACCCAACCAAGGTCGGGAAGCTCGTCGAGGAGACGATGAGGACAGCCTACATGGCTGAGGGCAAGCCCGAGGAGTTCGACGCGGCGACGATGATCAACTTCCAGAACGAGCAGAGCCCCTACCTCACAGCCAGCCTAGGCTGGATACAGAGGGAGAAGCCCGCTTCGACCCTCCTACTCGGAGGCTTCTACTACGAGGCCGTCGTCATCGGCGAGGCAGGCA
>CAYMXQ010000053.1:0-2274 GCA_964394495.1 Hadarchaeota archaeon (SeqCode) | reverse complement strand
AGGCTACGCGCCCGTGGAAAGGAGATGATAATCGTGTCATCAGGCGCGATAGGGGCCGGGGTGGGGCGTCTCAACCTGAAAAGCCGTCCTAAGGAACTGCCTTCGCTACAGGCGGCCGCTGCGGTAGGGCAGGGCGTACTGATGCAGGTCTACTCGAAGTACTTCGGGGACTATGGGCAACAGGTAGCCCAGATGCTCCTGACTGGAGAGGATTTCACAGATTCCAAACGTTACCAGAGCTTCAAGAACACTCTCGCTAAGCTGCTGAAGTGGGGCGCGGTGCCGATAATAAACGAGAACGACAGCGTGACGGTGGAGGAGATAAGGTTGGGTGATAACGATACGCTCTCGGCGCATGTTGCTCTGGGAGCTGGAGCCGACCTGCTGATAATCCTGTCCGATGTCGACGGGCTCTACAGGGATTACGGCAAAAGTGAGCGCTGCGAGCTGATATCTACAGTCGAGCGGGTCACCCCTGAGGTGGAGCGCCTAGCGAGCAGCAATTTCCGCGGTTTCGGCGGCATGCGCACGAAGATAAGAGCCGCCAAGATGGTCACGAAGGAGGGGGTACCTGTCGTGGTGGCCAACAGCGAGGAGAAGAACGTGCTGGAACGGATAGTGTCAGGTGAGAAGATAGGCACGGTCTTCCTGCCGGGGAGAAGGAGATGAGCGGAGTCGTATCGAAAGCGGACGATGCCAGAAAAGCGTCGCTCGAACTGGCGAACATCTCCACTAAAACGAAGAATGCCGCGCTTCTGAGGATTGCATCTGAGATTTCTAAAAAAAGAAAACTGTTGTTGAGGGCCAACGCCGCCGACGTCAAGGAAGCCGAGCTCCTCATGCAGAGAGGAAAACTGTCAAAAGCGTTCGTCCAGAGGCTAAAGCTCACTGACGACAAGCTGCGCGACATAGTCAACATGATTCGTGGCGTGGCGAAGCTCGAGGACCCGGTTGGAGAGGCGACATACGCGATGGAGCTAGACCGCGGCCTGGAGCTGTACCGGGTCTCGTGCCCTATCGGCGTAATCGGGGCCATATTCGAGGCCAGGCCGGACGTCCTGCCACAGCTGTCTGCCCTGTGCCTCAAGTCAGGGAATTCCGTGATACTCAAGGGAGGCAGGGAAGCGAAGCGTTCCAACGAGGCGTTCTTCAGGATAATAAAGGGCGCATCGGAAAGCGCGGGGATCCCACGCGGTTGGATCCAGCTCATCGAGGCGAGGCATGAGGTGAGGGAGCTTCTCAAGCTGGACGAGCATATCGACTTGCTCGTGCCACGCGGGAGCAAGGACTTTGTGAAGTACATCCAGTCCAACACCCGCATACCTGTGCTCGGCCACGCTGAGGGACTATGCCACATATACGTGGACGCCGAAGCGGACCTCGATCTAGCGGTCAAAATATGCTATGACGCCAAGGTCCAGTACCCGGCCGTGTGCAGCGCCATGGAGACGCTTCTAGTGCACAGCGCGATAGCGAAGCGTTTCCTCCCACGTCTGGCTTCAAAGTACAGGGAAGCAGGTGTGGATATCAGGGGATGCGAACGGACGATGAAGATACTGCGCGGGATAAAGAAGGCCACGGAAGAGGACTGGCGCACGGAGTACCTCGACCTGATAATCTCAATAAAAATCGTGGGCAGCGTGGATGAGGCTATTGACCACATCAACAAATACGGTTCCAAACACACCGACGCGATTGTCACAAAAAACAGAAAAACGGCTATGAAGTTCATGACTGGCGTGGACTCGTCGAGCGTCATGCTCAACGCATCGACCAGGTTCAGCGACGGTTACCGCTACGGGTTTGGGGCAGAGGTCGGGATAAGTACGGGTAAAATTCACGCTAGGGGGCCAGTCGGGCTCAGCGGGCTGACCACGACGAAATACTACATGGTAGGTCGCGGGCATGTCGTGGCGGATTACCTCGGGCCGCGAGCGAAGCCGTTTACACACAGGCCGCTCAGAAAGAAGTGGTGCGAGGGAGTCCTCTAATGAAATACAATAAAGTTGTGGTCGGTGGCACTTTCGACTGCTTCCACAACGGTCACAAGGTCTTATTGATGAAGGCGTTCGAGCTGGGCGATTGCGTGACGGTCGGTGTCTGTTCGGACAAGATGCAGGAGCTGCTGCTAAAAGATTGTGTGGGGATACAGCCTTTGGCGATGAGGATGTGGTCGGTCTTGGACTTTCTCCACACGGAAGGCCTGCTTGGGCGCACGGAGATCGTCGTCCTCTCAGACCCGTTCGGCCCGGCGGTCGCTGACAGGGAGGCCCA
>CAYMXQ010000052.1:0-4244 GCA_964394495.1 Hadarchaeota archaeon (SeqCode) | reverse complement strand
CATCAACACCATGGCGGCAATCATAGGGGCGGTGATAACCTACGTGATGTACTTCTCGATGTTCTCAGGCGGACGGAGGGACAGGGATGGGGGTGGAGGGCTTCTCGCCATCTTAGCGTTGGTGACGATCCCGTTCGCGGCGATGCTCGTCAGGCTCTCTATATCCCGCGGGCGTGAGTACGGAGCCGACGAGGGTGGGGCAAAAATAACCCATCCACGGCGTCCATGTTCATAGTGAACCCGTTCAAGGGGGCTAGTCTCACCAGTCTGTTCTCGACGCACCCGCCAACCAAGGAGCGGATAAGGCGACTGGAAGAAATAGCACAAAACGGCAAATTCTAGTGCCTTACAGCGGGATGTTAATGACCCGCAACAATATCTCAAAAACGATGAGCCCGATTGCTACCCCAACCACGCTTTTCGGCGAGATCTTTACCCCACTGCCCTCCTCCTGGAAGTAACGGATCAGCCCAGCGCCAGTGGGTGGCATTCTCTCCTGTTGCTTCGGCATGTGGTCACCAACTATCCTTCTCGCGATGGGTTTAAGCCTTTTTCTGGCATGAACTGGCGCTGGAGTGCGACGACCTCAGTGCTGTCCCTTGCTCCGGCGTAGGCCTCCAGTGGCTCTCGGTTGAGCTCGAAAAACACCGGCCCCCACTTGAATACGTCGAGGATGCCTTTCGCTTCATCATTTTTCCCGAGTATGAACAACGCGGCTGCCAGCGCCTCGGCTGTGCTCAGCGTAGTGGGTCGCCCGTAGTAAGTGGGATTAGCAGCGACCAGGTAAGGCAAGGCCCGCGGCTCCATCCGCCTCCGCAGACCTGTGATCTGCTTGATTTTTTTCCACGAGCAATCGAGGGCAACGATACCGCGGCTTTCAGCGGCCTCCAAATCAGCCTTGGACAGGGATTTTTCAGCGAACGGATCTAGCAGGACCGCTCGTGGAGGCAACTCGCGCAAAGCATGGACCATCTCGACCTTGCTGACGCGATGTAGGCGTACCGCCGTGCATTTCTTCGGATCGCATTCGCGGGCGTTGTAGACGATCAGATGCACGACATCCACCACCTAAACTTAAACATATTGCCACAAATACTGCTTGGGATGTCGTGGCAGAGCAGGTGTTTTCAAACGCGATCATCTTGGAGGGCGAGGAGCTCGAGGTCACGCATGGGTACATCGTAGTCAAGGACGGCGTCGTGGAAAAGATCTCCGAGGGCTCTCCACCCAGGAGGGCGACGGACTTGAAGCACGGGTTCATCCTGCCGCCGTTCGTGAATGCCCATACGCACGTCGTGGATTCGATTGCCAAGGAGCTCTACCTCGGAAAAACCCAGCCAGAGGTGGTCGGCCCCTCTGGCGTGAAGTTCAAGGCTTTGAGCGCCCATCCAACCAGAAACTTAATCGACGCGACACGCGCGACGCTCCGCAACATGCTGCACACCGGCACCATCGCGCACTGTGATTTCAGGGAAGGTGGTGAAACGGGAGTGGGCCTCATCAGGCGGGCCTCCATAGATCACGTGAGGTCCATCATCCTAGGGCGCCCGCTGAACCTCAAAGAACTTCCAAAGCTGCTGGCCAAAGCCGATGGGATAGGCTTACCCTCTCTGGACGCGTTCAGCACAGACGAACTTAAAGAAATCGCGCGAAAGACCAAAAACGTGAAAAAATTGCTTGCGGTCCACGTCGCCGAGACCAAGGCTGTCCAGTGGAGCTCGATAAAACATACGGGAGTGGGTGAGGTTGAACGCGCACTCAAACTCGACCCTTCATTCGTCGTGCACGCCACCCATGCGACCGAGCGGGAGTTTTCCTCGCTCAAGAGGAAGGACGTGCCAGCCATATTCTGCCAGAGGGCGAACAACTTGCTGGGCGTCGGGAACCCGCCAATCCACCTAGCTATTGCTGCGGGGACGAGGTTCTGCCTCGGTACGGACAACGTGATGGTCTGCCAGCCGGACATGTTTGAGGAGCTGTCGTTCGCCTGGGCGTATCTGCGCGGCGCCAATACCTCGGCCGGGAGCGATGAGGCTCGGGAGCTCCTGAGGGCGGCAACAGTTGAACCAGCGAAACTATTCAACATGCCGTGGAGGGGGATAGTTGAGGGCAAGAAAGCGACGTTCATGGTCCTTGCAAGAGGGGACAACCTCACGAACATCTCGGACATCCATGCGGGGTTGGTCAACCGCGCACGCGCTGACAACCTCAGAGCGGTTTACGTGAACGGCAAAATTATTTAAGCTGATGTGCTAAAGAAAATTTGTTCTGGGGAGGTAACTCCCTCAGTAGACAGTGGATGCGGGAACATGAAGGTAAAAGATGTGATGACCAAGGAGGTCAAGGGAATAGAGATCCCGGGCACCCGAGCTGACGCCCTAGAGCTCATGAGGAAGCTCAACGCCAGCGCTATCCCCGTCATCAAGAGTGAGACAAACGAACTCGTCGGTATGGTGACTCTGCGCAAGTTGTTTGAGACCCCAGACGAGGAGCAGCTCGCGATGCTGGTGGACCGGGACGTCCCAACGGTAAAACCGGACGACGAGCTGGAGGACGCGGCGAACCAGATCTTAAAGTCGTTCGCCCGGAGGTTAGCCGTGCTGAAAGACGGGAAACTCGTCGGCATACTCACAGTCAGGGACATCGTATACCGCGCGATTGCGGAGGCGAACATAGAGAAACCGGCCGCGAACTACATGCGCCCACACGTCATAGCCGTGTGGGAAGGAACCACGCTCAAGGCCGCTCTTGAGATAATGGCGCTCGCCAATTTCCGCGGCCTGCCTGTAATCAACGAGGGAGGCGAGCTGGTTGGGATCATAGATGACGCGGACATGATCAGGGTGAGCGATGTCGGTTCCGATTCCAAGATGAGCCAAATGGCGGGCATGAGCGAGGGCGACAGCTGGACTTGGGACAGCGAGGCACGCATCTACATCACCAAGCACAAGCTTAAGGTCCCCGACAAGCTCGTGAAGGAAGTGATGACGAAAGATCTCATCACTATCACGAAAAAGACACCCGTGAGCAGGGTCGCCCAGCTTATGAAGCAGAACAAGGTAGAGCAGACCCCAGTCATATCCGCCGACGGCAAACTGGTCGGCCTCGTAAGGGACATCGACATACTTCGCGCCCTGCTGTACTAGGATAATCTTTTAGGCTTTCGCACAGTTGAAAATGCGGTGTGCAGGTGAAGCAAAAACACGAAGAGCTGATGGAACTCGCCCTGAGGCGTGGCTTCATCTGGCCGTCGTTCGAGATTTACGGCGGTGTCGGCGGCTTTTACGACTTCGGGCCACTCGGGGCGACAATGAAGAACAAGATAACCCAGAAGTGGCGCGAGCTCTATGTTATTGGGGAGGGTTTCTTCGAGATAGACTCGCCCACGGTAACGCCCGAGGAGGTCTTTAAGGCGAGCGGTCACGTCGAGCACTTCCTCGACGTCATGGCGGAGTGCCAAAAGTGCGACGAGGCTTTCAAGGTGGTCGACCTTGTGCGAGAGCAGACGGGGAAGGACATCGAGGGCTCGAGCAAGAGGGAAATAAACGAGTTCATCAAGAAACACGGGGTGAAATGCCCGGACTGTGGCGGTGAGCTGGGAGATGCATTCGAGTTCAATGCGATGTTCAGGACCACGATAGGGCCGGGGAGCAAGAGAGTAGGTTATCTGAGGCCCGAGACCGCCCAGGGCATATTCGTAGATTTCAAGAGGCTGCAGAGGCACTCCCGAGGAAAGTTGCCTTTCGGAGTGGTCCAGATCGGCAAGGGTTACAGGAACGAGATCTCGCCGCGCCAGGGCATAATAAGGCTGAGGGAGTTCACGATGGCTGAGGCCGAGGTGTTCTTCGACCCGCACCACCCGCACCACCAGAACTTCTCGGAGATGGCGGGCGAGAGGCTACGGCTCTGGCTCGCGAAGGACCGTGAAAAAGGCGACAAGAAGCTTACCGAGACCACAGTGGGCGAGGCCGTCAAACACAAGATCGTCCAGAACGAACTGCTGGCTTACTACCTGGGCCTTACGATGCGCTTCCTGCACGAACTCGGCATCCCTGACGAGGCCATACGCTTCAGGGAGCAGTCCGCGGGGCAGCGCGCACACTACTCCAAGGAGACCTGGGACGCGGAAGTCTACACTGAGAGGTTCGGCTGGGTCGAGGTCGCGGGCATAGCCGACCGTACCGACTACGACCTCTCAAGGCACGCGGAGAACAGCAAGGAGGACCTGACCGTGCTGTCGGGGG
>CAYMXQ010000051.1:0-4739 GCA_964394495.1 Hadarchaeota archaeon (SeqCode) | reverse complement strand
TTGACCCGGCCTTAACCAGCGATGAACTGGCCGAAGATGTCAGCGAGGCTGGAAGCCCACACTTTTAAGCGTGGGAATGGTCACTCGTCTTCCTTCCATCCGTACTTCCCTACGAGCGGTACGAATGAGCACCCGCCGAACTCGTGCATTTCCAGCTCTTTGCCGAGCTTCTCAGCGACAACCCAGGTTTGGAACATGCAGTGTTTTCCTATCGGGAGCCCCAGTTTTCCACCCTCCTTTAGCTGTGCTATGAGAGGCTCAGGTATGTCCGGAGCACATGCGGTCACCAAAATCCGGTCCCAGGGAGACCCCTTCTCATAGCCGCATGTTCCATCTCCTGCAACCACATCGACCCACCCGTAGCCGATCCTTCTAAGGTTGGCCTCCGCGAACTCCGCGAGCTTGGCTATCCGCTCGACCGTGACGACTTTACCTTTTTGCCCGATAATCTCCGCCGTGAGCGCGGCGTTGTATCCGGAGCCGGCGCCTATCTCCAGCACTTTCTGCCCCGGAACCAGGCCTAGCGACTCCATCATTATCGCAATCATACTGGGGGCGGATATCGTCTGTCCGTGACCGATGGGAAGTGGCTGGTCGGAGTATGAGCTGTCCCTGATGTTCTCTGGGACGAACTCGTGGCGTGGGACCTTTCTAAAAGCTTGAATCACCTCGGGCTTTTTTAGGTAGCCCCAGCGGACCAAATTCTCAACCAACTCCTCCCGCTCACGCTCGAACATCCAAAACGATATTCGTTAAACAAACTTAAGGAATTTGGGCTTAGATGGGCTGGGCAGTCGTTGCGAGGGGCCATTCAGGGATCACTGCTAGGCACCGAACGACATTCATGATTACGAAGGACCTCGAAGTAGGCCCGAGGGGAGACTGCATCATTGCCGTCGGCGCTGACAAGGCTGGTCCAGATATGGCTCCAGAGTTAAAGCGGGCGATAAAGGCCGGACGAGAGCTGCTCATCACAATAAGGGCTGGAGAAATGATGGAGCGAATTCACGCTTTTGGGCATCCATCGCTCGCCCTAAACCATCCCACAGACTTGGTCGTCAGAAAGAGCACGTTCACATGCGGACGGACGCTGGCGATCGGGGCTGACAAAGCAGCGGCGGATTTACCTAGGAAATTTGTGGCCGCGTTACAGAACCCGGCGAACAAACTGGAGATGAAAATTGAGGTCTGTGCTTAGTATAGCTCGTCCGGCAGCATCTGAGGTATGCCCTTAACAACTGGGAAACGTCGCCCGCACCCGACGCAGACGAGTTCTTCTTTATCCTGCTTAACCGCCTTCTTGCAAACGGGACAGACCAAAATCTCAAGGAGTTCCCGACTGACTGTTTTTGTCCTCATGCGCTCGTTAACCCCTTTTGGCAACGAACTATAAAATTATCGTCCGTTTGAAGGCTATCGCACCAAGAGCAATACGCAAGCGACAACGAACAAAGACGATTCTAGGGCGAATATCCTCTTGTCGGTCACGTAAGTCCAGAAATCGTACGTGAGGATCCCTGGACCGTAAAATCTCTTGCTGGCCGGGTAAAGCAGCATTCTGCCCTTCTCGTCCAGAGCGTCTATCAGGACATGGGTGAACCCGCCGACCATGAAAGACAGGGCGATGACTGTGCCGAACACGAAGTAGAGCGGTATGAAAAAGACAATGAAGAAAAACAGGGTGTGGAGAATTGTGGCCGCGTGCGCCTCCGCAATCGGCTTTTCGGGTGTCTTTTTCCTGGTCAGGGTCGGTAGGGCGTCGAGGCTCGAGATGTTGGCGCCCACGAGCAGCGCTAGCAGGTGGAACTGCGGGAAGACCCCGTACAGGATTAACGGCACGGTGAGGTGGGCCAGTATCATCTCCTCATCTCCTGACGTATCCTCGCGAGAGTTATGACGAAGTACGGTATGAACGGCCCGATCAGCACGAGTATGTCCAGCCTGAGCTTCCATATCAGCAGCGCGAATATGATGGCTCCCATGGTGAGCCACGCGACGATATACGGGAGGTTTGCCCCGCCCCATTTCCTCAAATTCACTCTTACTGACATCTAACGAAATGGCGCTTTCTTGGTTAAAAAATGCTCTGCGAAAAGCTCTTTTTTGTATGGCGCACATATAAATTCAGGAAACTTCATGGCAAGGCGCGAGGTTAAGATAAACCTACGAAAGACCCTAGTCTCCGCGCTCATCGTTTTTTTGGTTATGGTCCTCGCCCTCTACCTTTTGGCCAAAGAGAACCTAATCGGGATGATAAACGCGCTCAGCAGGGCGAACTACCTTTTCGTGGGACTGGCGATCTTCGTTTACATGTTCGGCCTTTTCATATTTTCAACGCGCTGGAGGACAGCAGTTTGTACGGTCGGGCGAAATGCCAGCAGGAGAAGCCTTTATCTGGCGGTCTGGGGCAGCACATTCATAAACAACGTCACTCCTTTCACGTACAGCGGCGGTGACCCATTCGCGCGGACGTACCTCCTGAACAAACTTACAAAGACGCCCTTCTCATCTGGCCTCGCGGTCATAGCGGGCGAGTTTCTGCTTGACATGCCCATATTCCTCTCCCTGCTTGCGTTCGGCCTGTTGTTCTCGCTCGGTAGGGTCGAAACCATGCCAGCGCTTTTCTTGCTCGTGGTCTGGTTCATAGTGCTCACGGTGGTGGTGCCGCTCGCCCCGCGCTTCCTTCGAGGCAGGGTAGCGGCGGATAAACTGGGCAACTTCATCTGGCGATTGACGAAGCTGCTCCACGTAAAGACCACGAAAAAGAAGATATCTGGGGGGATCGGGCTGTTCTACGGCGGGGCTTACCACATCCTCCACAGGAAGAAATGCGCCCTGACTATGGTGGCGCTGGGGGGCATATTCTGGACCTTCATCCTAGTACGGTTCTTCCTCATATTTCTGGCGTTAGGGTACTCACCGCCGATACAGATGCTCATGCTGGCGGTCACCGTGCCTGCTATCGTTGGGCTGGTCCCCGTGTTGCCTGCTGGACTGGGGACGGTGGACGCCGCGTTCTACTTCGTCTACGTAGGTTTCGGAGTTGACCCGACCATCGCCATGAGCGCGATCCTGATAGACCGGATGATAACATTAGTCCTCGGAACCTTGATCGGTGCTGGTGCGCTGTCTTACTTGGGCGTCCGCATATGGAAGAAGAAAAAATCATGAGCTTTGAGATCAGTCCCTCTTTATCTCCCTAAGGTATTCGGGCTTTTTGACCACCCCAGTCTTGAACAGACTGAGATATCCCTTGAGGTACTCCCTGACCGTTTTCACGTGCCCCTTCTGTTTGGTCCTCCTTATCGACGTCGCCGCATACATCCTGGGCTCAAATATCTCCCTGCCGAACTTTTTAATGCGCATCGAGAGCTCGACATCGTCCAACATGTCCAGGTCCTCCCTGAACCCGCCGGACCTCAAGTAAGCCTCCCTCAGGTAGGCGCAGTTCGCCCCCGAGAACTGATGCCAGCCGATCGCCGAGGACATCCTCCTGAGCAGGTCGGCGCATACGAAGAAAATCAACTTATCCGAAAAATTGCCTCCCTCAGGGAGCAACGGGCCGCCCACCCCCACGACTCCTTTTTTGAACGCCCGGTCTACCGTCTCAACCCAGTTCTCCGGGACTATCGTGTCCCCGTCCACGAAAGCGACTATCTCCGAATCGACGGCTCTGACAGCGAGGTTCCTAGCAGCTCCGGTTCCCTTCCCCTCGTCATAGATGACTTTGTCTGCGTATTTTTTCGCTGCCTTGACCGTGTCGTCCTTGCTGTGGCCGTCTACGACCACTATCTCATAATCCTCAAAGGTCTGCCTGCTCAGCGGCTCCAGGCATTTCCTCACCGTATTTCCTTCGTTGTAGGTCGGGACGATAACCGAGATCCTCATCAATAAGATATTATCATGTCTGCGATTATAGATTTTACCGTGATAAGCGTAATCATCCCGACGCTGAACGAGGGCAGATATCTGAAGAAGACCCTGCAAGCGATCGAGAGACAGACGTACAAGGGGAAAGTTGAAATCATCGTCTCGGATAGCCGCTCCGACGACGACACACAGAAGGTAGCTAGGAAACACGGATGCAAGGTCGTGCTCTCTGACAGGCTTGGGCCGGCGGTAGGGAGAAACAAAGGGGCGAAGGTAGCGAAGGGCGACATTTTGGTCTTCATCGACGCGGACACCACGATGTCTGAAAACCTGCTCGCGCGCATAAGCGACCTGCTGGAAAAGAGAAAAGACGTGGTCGGGGGGACGTGCAAGTTTTTGCCGTCTGGAGGGGGGCTTGTGGACTGGTTCCTCTATTCATTGGCGAACGCCGCCGCTAAACTCATGATAATGGCAGGGGTGCCACAGGACCCCGGCTACTGCTTTTTTTACCGGCGGGAAATCTTCGAAAAGCTCGGCGGCATCAGAGAGGACCTGGCGCTAAACGAGACCCACGACCTCGCCATACGCTCAAAGAAGCACGGCAAGTTCGTGTACCTCAACGTGCCCGTGTACACATCGCTCCGGAGGTACAAGAAGGCTGGATATTTCAGGACGCTCAAGATGTACCTCGGCTCAACCATCGAATACTTCAATACGGGCGGCGTCCCCAAGACCAAGTTCAAGTTTAAGCCCGTTAGGTGATGGTGCGAACATGAAAGTGGGAATACTGGGCGGGGGTCTTGCGGGGCTGGCGGCGGCCAATTTCCTGAAGCACGACTTTGAGGTATTGGAGAAAAACGGGGAATGTG
>CAYMXQ010000050.1:3878-5003 GCA_964394495.1 Hadarchaeota archaeon (SeqCode) | reverse complement strand
CGTGTCGACGGAGTTCCCGAGCGACTTGTGCATCGCCCTCCCGTCAGTCCCCAGCACCATGCCGTTGACGAGCACGGTCCTGTAGGGCACCTCGCCGAGAAGCGCGAGATGACGGACCAACAGATAATAATCCCACGTCCGGATGATGTCGGTGCCGTTTGGTTGAAGGTCTGCTGGGAAAAGGCGCCTGTCCAAATCAGGCCACCCGGCGTGTGCGGCTATGGTGATCGAGCTGTCCATCCAAGTATCAAGAACATCTGGCTCTGGCTCGAACTTGTCTCCGCTGCACTTGGGGCACTTCTCGACAGATGGCTTGTCACGGGATGGAATGACAGGTAGCTGTGTTTCGTCTGCCACGACCGGCTCCCCGCAGCTTGAGCAGTACCAGACGGGGATCGGGGTGGCGAATATGCGCTGCCTGGAGATCACCCAGTCCCAGTCCATTGAACTTGCCCAGTCGACGAGCCGCGCGAGCATGTGTTCAGGCACCCACCGAACCTTCTTTGCCTCCTCGACCACCTTGTCGTTCAGCGCCAGCACCTTCATGAACCACTGCGGCTTGCTCAGTATCTCCACGGGGGTCTTGCACCTCCAGCACGCGCCGACGCTCTGGGCCAGCTCCTCGTGCCCATCGATCAACCCGGCCTTGCGCAGGTCCTCGAGTATGGCCTTCCTGCACTCCTCCAAAGTCATCCCGGCGTACTTCCCAGCGGCTTCGGTCATGCGTCCTTTTTCATCTATGAGTTTCACGACGGGCAGCTTGTGTTGCTTGACCCACCGCACGTCCGTCTTGTCACCAAACGTGCACACCATTACAACGCCCGTGCCGAACTCTGGGTCTACTTCACGGTCTTCGATTATCTCCACGACCTGGTTGAACGGAGGCACCTCGAGCTTCTTACCAACATGTTTTCTGTATCGGTCGTCTTCTGGATGCACTGCAACGACGACGCAAGCTGGAAGGTACTCCGGCCTGGTCGTCGCGATGGTCAGGAAGCCGTCCTCCTCGGCGAGCTTGAACTTGATGTGAGTTAGGGTAGTCTCCCTGTCCGCGTACTCCACTTCTGCGTCTGCTATGGCGGTCTCGCATCTCGGGCACCAGTTCACCGGATGCTCCCCGCGGTA
>CAYMXQ010000050.1:3514-3868 GCA_964394495.1 Hadarchaeota archaeon (SeqCode) | reverse complement strand
CCTCGGTAGATCAGCCCTTTGTTGTAGAGCTGGACGAACGAGAGCTGGGTCTTGCCGTAGTAGCCAGGGTCCATGGTCCTGTACTCGGTGGACCAGTCCATGGAGAAGCCCAGCGAGTTCATCTCATCGCGCATGTGGGCTATGTTCTCCTCTGTCAGCGTGACGCAGAGCTCGCGGAACTTTGCTGCAGGCAGGTCACCCTTGCGGATGCCGTAGCGCTTCTCTACCTGGACTTCAGTCGGCAATCCGTGACAGTCCCATTCAGGCCCATGAAAATGTCATCATCTTCACGGGGATCCCTGGGGAAACATCACGTTGAAGCCACGCATCCGCTTGTACCGGGCGACGACGTCG
>CAYMXQ010000050.1:0-3504 GCA_964394495.1 Hadarchaeota archaeon (SeqCode) | reverse complement strand
AACTCCCCGCTCGGTTCCACCCTCTTGTGAGGAATATGGCGGCGGGGTATCGATCACATAGGTAGGCGTTTCGTGGTCGTCGCGCTTGAAGCGGTAGATGCCTAACTCTTCCCATCGTTTCTGCCACTTCGGTTCAACCTCTAACGGGCTGTAATCCTTCGTCACTTCCATTACGCTTTCCACCTCCCTCTTTTGCCCTGCAGATTTTGTCATACCTTTGTATCCTCTTTTCGGTTATAACGTGCTTTGAGGGCGCACTTATGGCTCAAGCCCTAGCTTCTCACTTTTCTCAATGCGACGATCAAACCAGAAACGAGGGCGATTGCAACCACCCCCACCAAAACGTGCATGATAGGGATCCCCCCGGGCCCCTCCTCAGGTATCTCCTCTGCTGTCGAGAGTAAAACCGGCGTGCTCGTCAGAAACCCGACCTCCTGCTGCACGTCTTCGTTGTCGACCGTGGCCTGAAGCACAAAGTTTTCCAGGTAATTATCCTTCCCGAACTTCAGGTTGAATGAGACTCGCCCATTTTCGTCCGTGGCCCCGCTCCAGAGCTGTGAATCATCGGAGCTCAAGCTCACCTGAGCGCCTAGGACTGGAGCACCGTTCTCGTCAAGGACAAACACGGGATACTCCCGCTCCACTGTGCCGCCGAACCAGTGCACTTGGTCTGGCGAGATTTGCACGGCGAGCTCACCCCTAAAAGTACAACAAATGTTATCGTCAGTGATATCCAGCTCGGCATTCGGACCAAGAGTCGAATTTTCAAATTCGTACACGTACGGCGGGTTTGGGCCGGATTGGTCTGGCTGGTAGAGGAAGCGCATGCTCGCCGGGAGATCTGGACGGCAGGAGATGAGCGTGTTGACTAATTTCACGCGCCCCCCGCGGGTGTGATGAAGAATTATGGTTGAATTCCTCACCGTGACGCTCGCATTGCCCCAGGTGTCGAGATGAAAATTGGAGTTCTCAATCTCAGTAACCCCGTGGAAATCCAGTTTCCATTTCGTTATGGTTGTGTTTATCAGGTTCAAGTTCCACGGAACTCCGCTGCCATCCATGCTGTCGTAGATGTTCCAGTTCTCGAAGTAGCCCGGTGCCATGTTCCAAAGCCTTATGTTTGAGCCTATCGGAAATACTGCGAATATCTCGTCCAGCGTCGAGTCTCTCACAGTGAGATTCTTTCTGCAACTAGTGTTCCCATACGCGACCCATAAGGACACAGAGTAGCTCCCCACTGAAGTATTTTCGATGTCCAAGACAGCGCCTTCGACCACGAGATGCGTTCTTTGATTTTCTCCGCCACCGATGCCAGAGAGCTCGATGTTTTCCTCGGTATCGCCCCATAACCACATGTGTACCATTTTAATGCTTGAATTCGTAACAGTAGTTCTCACTGATGGGAGCGATCTCCAAGCCAATATCGACAAATACGAATATTCCAGGGTAATGATGGAATCCGGACCAGGCCCAATGCGCAGTTCCGAGGTGGAATTCCTCAGTATCACTTGGGCGTTATCACCTTCGGGCGATATGACGGTTTCACCCATCCTAAAATCATCTATCCCTCCGAAATTCCCGCAGTGAGACAGGCCGGAGACGGGCCCTTCCCGGAGGATGGAGTTCTCAACGAGGAAGGTGGCGTTCGAGTAGACGCGGACCCAGTACTGGTTCTTGTAGTGGCTGTTCAACGTGACGTCCGAGTTCCTGATGATCAGCGTCCCGGAGTCGACTATGATGTTTCCCTCCAGCACGAACGTCTGGTCCTCTATCACGTGGACTCCGCCATCGTTCACGACTATGTCGCCCCATTGGACGTTCTCCTCTGCCGCTTGAAGACAGAGCCTTTCAGGAGTTGTCAGATGTATCGAAATGACCAGTGAAAACAAGCCGATTAAAACGAGTGGCCACTTTTTCACTTGGTTCACCGCACCAATACTACACTGACCAACTGCTCTTTTGATGTTTTCCACGCGCGATTCTTCCCTTATAAACGACCTTCACCCAAAGACCAAGCGGGAAACGTTGAAGAGGTCGGGGGTCAAACCGAAATATTATTATACTGACTTATACAACCTATACAATAGGGAGACACCCATGAAGGGCAACAGGCTGGTCTATCCCGTCGACCTCACGGAGAGCGTGGGAGAGCTGAACGTTATCACGAAGAAACTCGGGACATCGAAGGCGGACGCGATAAGGGAGGCGATAAGGCACTACGCCGAGTACCTAGGGGGCCTGGAGGTCATCACGTACCGCGATGTGACGAAAGACCAGGCGAAGAAGGAAATCCAGCGGTACCTTAAGGGCAAGGACCGCGTGCGCACGGATGAGGTAAGCGATGCCCTGAGGATAGATTCCGGTCTGATTAACGAAGTGCTGCTCGAACTGTGGAAGGAGGGCTGGGTTGAACCGAAGCGATAGGATAGAGGCTGAGAAGATAAGGTGCGTGGGCAGGTGGGTATCCAAGCCCAGGCTGATCCAGTGGAGCTCACGACATAGAGCGATGGAGATATTCGTCGAGGGTAGGCCGGCGATGGCGGAAGTAATGAAAGAATGGCGGGTGCTCAAGGGTCAATAAGTGGAATCAGACTTTCACGAGGAGGGATAAAAAATGAAACCGTACCCATGCAGGTGTGGCGGAAAAACGAGACTCGAGTACAGGGAAGAGCGCACGGGCGACATCTCGATTAAAAACGTGCCGGTGTTAGTCTGTACATAGTGCGGAGAGGAGTGGTACCCTCCCGGAGTCGCGACGATGATCGAGGGGATCAGGGAAGCCGTGAAGAGCCTCGACCAAATCAAGGTATCCGCTGAAAAGGTCAAGGCGCTGGAGACATAATTTTACTCCTTTATAAACAACCTCCGCACAAAGCGGGGCTGAACAATGTTTCGTACATTGTTATATGGTGTCAAAATCTGGTAAATGGGGGCTGGAAGTTTGACGAGGCGCGTTAGTGCTTGGGCTGCGCTCATCGCGGTAGCGCTTCTGCTGTGCTACGTCGGGGTCGTCGGGGCTCAGGTGAACAGGGAAGATTTCGAGTTCGTGATCGAGGGCGACTTACCTCCTAGAGACAACCCAGCTCTGGAAGCCTCGCCGCCGTCTCAACCCGCGCCATCGGGTGGTTCTGGTTCTTCGGGTGATTCATCGCCTCCGCCTGCGTCGCAATCCAATCCTGTGACCAACCCCGCCCCGCCGGCGAACGTCCCGCAGAGCTCTGCGCCTCCGCAGCAATCCACGTTCACACTTCAGCCGTTTGTGCCTCGCTACAATTTCGATGACAGGCGATCCGATGCTCCTATAGACAGCCCGTTGGGCCAGTTCTTGATGAAAAATGTTTACAGTGGCGGGCCTAATTTCAATGCGTTGAGTGGCGGAGTACCGTTATCTATGTTATCACCACCAGCTCCGCAACCAGTCATTACACCACCTCCACAAAGTTCTGTATCTACGGCTATTGCGAAAGCGATAAAAGCAATCACTAGCATCTTGCTTGCAATTAA
>CAYMXQ010000049.1:0-5062 GCA_964394495.1 Hadarchaeota archaeon (SeqCode) | reverse complement strand
CTATGACGATCGTGCTCGACTTGAAATGCCGCTTTATCCCGTTGCAGTATACGATTATGGCCCTGTCAGGCATCTTCGTGACGGAGCTGTGCCCGTTTCCGGCCCGCTTCTTCTTAAGCGGCGTGTAGTTGTTCACCATGCTGTCCACGGAGCCCGAGGTGACACAGAAGCAGAGCTTCGGCGCGCCGAGCTTGGTGAAGTCCTCCTTGGTCTCGGGCTTCTCGATTATACCCACCTTGTAACCCTTGGCGTCCAGGACCCGGGCTATGACCCCCGAGGGTGAGGCAGGGTGGTCGTCGTAGTAGTCCGCCGAGAAAAGCACTAAGTCAAAGTCCGACACGGTTTTGGCTATCATAACTGTCCCCTTGATTGTTAGTCCTGTGGTGCGGGGGGAGAGATTCGGACTCTCGAAGACCCTGCGGTCACAGGATCTTAAGTCCTGCCCTTTAGACCAGGCTCAGGCACCCCCGCAGAATAAGCTCTTTTTCGAGAAGCAATAAAACTAGCGCCGTCCTAAATTCCCATGCTAGACTGTATAGGGAATCTTTGCGTCTCCACCGATAGCTTCTCAGGTGGCACAGTCACCTCTACTATCGGCTGCATCTGACGCCATTCGGCGGGGACGTTCCTCGCCACATCTTTAGTCCACCGTGTGGCAATGTTGTAGGCACCAACGAAGTGCCGGTCAAGGCTAAAGCCACACACCTTGCACGAAAACACATGTCCATTCGGCTTGTTTTTAGCGCCACATATCGGGCACGTGCTTGAAGTTCCCTTCACCTGCCCACAGGGTAGGTAGTGGGCAGCATAACCTTGCGCAAGGGTTTTATATTCAACATAGAACTGGAGCCTTCGGAAGGGCCATTGGTTCAGCCTGCGCCGCATATCCTTTCGAAGTGCCCTATTGTTCTTTGACTTCCGCTTCGAGCGCATTGACTGGCAGATGTTCGTCAGGTCCTCTAAGATCGGCTCGACTTTTTCTTGCTCTGTTATCTCGGCAATCTGCTTTGATAGCTCGTGGAGCACTTGGGTGGTACGGTTGTATCTACGTTTTGAGTATTTTCGTTTCAACCTTGCCCTCTGCACCGGGTGCCGGGGCGTGGCGTCAAGCTTCTTCTGGATTGACTTCTGCTTTAGTTCCATCGCATGCGCGATCGACGCGAGCTTTGAAGTGTCAAGCTTGATGAACTTTGGTTCTTGACCGAACTTTAGAATGCACAAATCAACACTCCGTTCGTTGACATCGATGCCGCACACACCTTCTGCGGGTTTAGGTTCAACTTCACGCTTGAATGGGATATCCACATTTGCCCGGCCGTTGAAGCCCAGCGAAATCGTCGGTCCACCGACCTTCATTTTACCCTCGTGCCAGTCGCGCAAATAACGAAGTTCATGATGTTCAGTTACCACTAGCGGGAGCCAGAGATATTCCTTTTTACGGATGCGAATTTGAATAGCGTGTCCATGAAACCTACAGATACCAGCTGGGCTCTTGTCTACCCAGAGTTCAAGACGCATCGTTTTGGCTTCGTAGCGAGGGGGCTTCTTTGGGTCAGCTTGCCCCTTGTGACAGAGCCTGCGCCATGAGCGTAGCGTCTGCGTAGCGACATGACCTGCGGAGTGGAACCAGTGCGTCGCTAGGTTGAAGAGCGATTTCCACTTCTCATAGGCGACGCGATGTAGGCTGGCGCGTGAAGTGACTTCATGTTCTAAACAACGCTGGATGCAGAAGTTCACCGACGCCGCGAACTGATCAAGCAATTCATTTAACAGTCCTCGTTTTTTGATTGTCAACGATGGTGTCAAGAAGCGGGCAGAGCTAACCGATCGCACTTCATCACATCCGACTGGTTTTCCGCTGTTTTCCTTAAGCAACCTTGGGGGAGAGAGGTCGCCGGAAAAAATATTTATAGTATATAAATGCCTACAAACGCGGCCTAGTCGTCTCTTTGAGCTGATTTTTAATATTTTTTCATCCTGATATCAGCAAAACCAAAAATATTTTGTTAACGTTGCTGAAGTTAATGTTTTCGGCCAGCTGTTGAGGACCTTCGGTAGACCGCGCGATATTTCCTCTTCCCGCGTTTTTCCCGCAACCTGCGCTCCGTTTCCTCTTCCGGTTCAGATGACATGTGACCACGTGGTGCCCCGGGCGGGATTTGAACCCGCGGCGCAGCCTCGAGAGGGCTGCATGTTTGACCGAGCTACACCACCGGGGCACCAGAGTTACTCGGATTTTTTGTCTTATCTTCTTTTTGAAAAGGGACTACCCAGTGAACCGGCCCGTCAACCCCCAAAGTCTATATGTCCCCAATCGTCGAAAAGCGGTCCGTCAGAATACCCGTAGAAATCGTGGGGGGCGTTGTAGTTCATGACGCTTCTATACATCGAAAATTGATATTTGTACGAATCTATGCCGTCGAAGTCGTCCGTATTCAGCCCCAGCCCGTGCCCGAGTTCGTGCATGAACGTCGGTCCGGGATTAGCTGCGGACATCCTGCCCACCACAAAAATATCACCAAGGTTGAACCCACCCACTTCCCCTGTTTGCGTCTGAACAGTGCCCGTCGTCGTCAAGCACCAATAAAATGTCCCGCGCCTCTCCAGTGTGAAATACTTGTCTCTAAGATCATAAAGATCATTCATCTCTCCCGGTCTGCTGTCGTAAATAGTACTGACGAACTCCTCTGTCTCCGCGCCTCCGCCCAAGTCGCCGTTGTCGATGTGCAGGACAAATCCGTTTTCCGCAAAAACTTCCACCAGCCTACCCATCTCCCGCTCGCCTAGGATTTTGGAGTTTGGTTGCCAGTCCACCTCAACAAAAATATCCCTAACCAATGGATCTGCCCCAAGCGCCGGAAAGTCTACATCGATTGTGCCGTCGTTATCGATATCGTAACCCAGAATCTCTATCCTATCGCTGAGGCGGTCGTTGTCGGTATCCCAGTCCGAGGGGTTCGTCAGGTAAGTGATGATCTCCTCCCCGTCCCCCAACATGTCGCCATCTGTATCGTAAAAAAAGGGAATTGTCTTGTAAACGTGGACCTCGCTTGCGTCATCTATTCCGTCGTTATCTGTGTCCCGCCTCCTCGGATCGGTGCCGATGATGTATTCCATATAGTCGTCCAATCCATCGTTGTCCGTGTCTGAAAAACGTGGGTCTGAGGTAAATAAAACTAATACATGATTTCCGTTCTCATCCAACGCTAGAAAATTTTCGCCGTCATACGGTGAATTCCAGCTGTAGTGATTTTCCCAAGTATAATAGTCTAAAAAATTCTCTGCCACATCATCCCAAACTTTATGTTTCAGCGTCCAGCTGTAGTGTCTGGTATTGCCATAATAATCCGTCCAACGTGTGTAATTCTCCGCAGTGTACAGATGCCAGCTGCCCAGCGCTTCCTTTCCGTCGTCGAGACCATCCTCATCAGTATCCACGATCGTTGGGTTTGTCTGGTACGTATTCACTTCCAGCCCATCGCTCAACCCATCATTATCTGTATCTAGAACTAAGGGATGAGTTCCATAGACATTCACTTCCAGCCCATCATTCAAATTATCGCGATCGGTATCTGAACTAAACACGCCGGTCCCGACGTTGAGCTCTGTTAATGTCGATAATCTATCACCATCGAAGTCTCCAAAAAGGATCACGGTCGGAATGAGAACCGACAACCCTACTGCTAAAATGGTGGTAGCAATCTTTTTCCTCATCTTCGATTTTTTCATGATCCCAATCCCCAAACATCGTTTACCAAACCTGGCAAAAGGTTACTGGCGGGCCCGGTGGGATTTGAACCCACGATCTACAGCTTAGGACGCTTGCGGGTGTTTTCCACTTGCCGCCCTATCCTGGCTAGGCCACGGGCCCATTCTAGACTTATCAGAGAACGTTTATGAAAATATACCTAACCAAAGGAACATTATCGCCTGACCGCACCCTCGGCAGCAGAACTCACGACGCGCGAGTAAAGGGCCAAATATCCACGTTTTGCTCTGAGCGCTGGCGGCCTGAACTTCGCCAATCTCTCCTTGAGTTCTGAACTTGAAATCAGCAGGTCTAACCGTCGGCGCCTGATGTCGACTAGGATGTTATCCCCTTCGCGGACCACAGCTATCGGCCCCCCCTCCGCGGCCTCAGGTGAGACATGACCTACGCAAGCTCCTCTTGTTCCTCCGGAAAAACGCCCGTCGGTTATCAATGCCACAGACTCAATCAGGCCCATCCCTGCAATGGCTGACGTCGGGGCAAGCATCTCGCGCATCCCAGGACCTCCCTTGGGCCCCTCGTACTTGATCACCACCACGTCTCCCGGCTTGATCCTCTTGCCGAGTATCGCCTTCAGCGCGTCCTCCTCGCAGTCGAACACGCGCGCTGGCCCCTGGTGCTTCATCATCTTAGGCCTTACCCCTGCGCACTTCACGACCGCGCCCTTCGGGGCCAGGCTGCCGTAGAGTATCGCTATCCCTCCCTCGCGGTGGTACGGCCTCTTCAGTGGCCTGATGACCTCTGACTTTGGCGCCTTCACGAACTTCAGGTTCCCCCGGACGTTCCTCCTTGTGACCGTTAGCGGGCTCCCGCGTACGAGGTTTCCGAGCTGCTTCATGACCGCCGGCACGCCACCGGCCTTGTCCAGGTCGATCATCATGTGCGGGCCCTCAGGGCGCACGTTACATATTTGTGGGGTCCTGCGGCTCAGGCGGTCGAACGTGTCCAAGTTGAGCTTTACCTCTGCCTCGTGAGCTATGGCGGGGAGATGGAGCACAGTGTTTGTCGAACCGCCTATAGCCATATCAACGATGATCGCGTTCTCGAATGCCGCGCGCGTCATAATCTTTCGCGGTGTTATCCCCTGGCGCAGGAGCTTCATCACCTGCGAGCCGCTCTGCCTCGCGAGCCTGTGCTTTTTCCTGTCTACTGCGTGAGTGGTCGCCATCCCGGGCAACGAGATCCCCAGCGCCTCGCACAGACATGCCATAGTGTTCGCGGTGAAAAGCCCCGCGCATGAGCCGCAGCCCGGGCAACACCTGGCCTCGATCTCACGCGCCTCCCGCTCGCTCA
>CAYMXQ010000048.1:0-5305 GCA_964394495.1 Hadarchaeota archaeon (SeqCode) | reverse complement strand
CTAGTTCAGCGGCCTTACCCAGACCGATAATAGCTGGGACGTTCTCCGTGCCGGGCTTCAGGGTGAAGAGCGAGATGTATCCGTGGGCGGTTGGCTCGATTGGGGTCCCATTCCTGACGTAGAGCGCCCCGACTCCCTTCGGTCCGTGGATCTTGTGTGCGCTCAGGCTCATCAGGTCTATCCCCGCCCGCCCGACATCGGTGGGCACCCGAGCGTAGCCAGCCGCAGCGTCCACGTGGAAGAAGATTTTCCGCTTCTGCTCAAGGAGGATTTTTCCAATCTCCTCGATGGGCTCAATCGTGCCAATCTCATCGTTGACGTTTGCCACGCTGACGAGGATGGTCTTGTCGGTTATCTTCTCCTCCAGCTCATTCGCGTCGACGAGGCCCACGCTGTCCACGGGTAAGTAATCGACTTTGAAACCCTCTTTCTCCAGCTGCTCGCATACGCGAAGGACCGATGGATTCTCGATTTTTGTCGTGACGATTTGGTTTCCCTGTTTTCGGTTTGCATACACGACTCCACGGATGGCCAAATCGTTGGCTTCTGTGGCGCTGGAAGTGAAGATTATCTCATCTGGCTTTGCGCTTACCGTACGCGCTACGGCGGCCTGGCTTCTCTCTATAGCGTCGGCCGCTTCCTGCCCGAGCGAGTACAGGAAAATCGGGTGCCCGAAACGCTCGGTGAAGTAGGGCAGCATCGCATCGAGTACTTCTTTGGCGACCGGCGTAGTGGTGCCGTTGTCCAAGTAAGCCTTCAGCTCAACACCAAATATAACGCCGTTATGAGTGTTTAAAACTTCAACGCTTTAGAAGCGATTGTAGGCTGTTGACGCGCAAAGTTTAATTTGCACAGGAATCATCGCACTCTGGGTATGATATGAAACAGCTCCACCTTGCTCGCGCTCACCGGTCGCTTGGGGCGCAGTTAGTTGATTTCACCGGGTGGGAGATGCCGCTGATTTACAGCTCCATCGCAGAGGAGCACATGGCCGTGCGTGAAGCGGCCGGCCTATTCGACGTAAGTCACATGGGTGAGTTCAGCGTTCGTGGCTCGGGCGCGGTCGACTTTCTGCAACGCGTCACCTCCAACGACGTCTCAAAGCTTTCGGCCGGGGGCGTGCAGTACTCGACGGTCCTAAACGAGCGAGGCGGTGTCAGAGACGATATTCTGGTCCACCGGATGGATGAGCAGGAATTCCTCGTGATTTGCAATGCCGCTAACGTGGCTAAGCTTGACGAATGGTTTGCGCGTCATGGGGGCAGAGAGGCAGGCATTAGGAATATCTCCGACGCTACCGTCATGTTAGCCTTCCAGGGACCGAAGGCCCAGCAGGTACTGCAGCCGCTTACAGAGCTGGACCTCACGCAACTCAGGCATTACAGGGCGACGCAGGCAGAGGTCGTCGAGGTCAGCGCTCTCGTCAGCAGGAGCGGGTACACTGGCGAGGATGGTTTCGAGTTCTTCATTTTCGACGAACCCGTGGAGAATCCTGTCAAGGCGGAGAAGTTATGGAACGCCCTGCTTCAGGCTGGTGAAGCCGCTGGCGTAAAACCATGCGGGTTGGGGGCACGCGATACGACACGCTTGGAAGCCGGTCTGTGCCTTTACGGCAACGAGCTGACCGAGGACATTACCCCGCTCGAGGCCCGCATCGATTTCGTGGTCAAATTAGAGAAGGGCGAGTTCACAGGCCGTGCACCTCTGCTGAGGCAGAAAAGCGCTGGACTCCAACGGGTCCGGGTAGGTTTGCGGATGGTCGGGGCAGGGATACCTAGGCACGGGTACAAAATTTTTTATGGTGATGAAAAAGTCGGAACGGTCACTTCAGGGACCTTCTCTCCCCTGCTGAGAGTTGGAATCGCAATGGGTTATGTCAAACCCAAGGTGAAGGTTGGGGACGACGTGTCTGTCGAAATCCATGGCAAAAAGCGCATGGCCGAGGTAGTGAACTGGCCTTTTTACGATCCGACGAAATATGGACATTCGAGGCGTTGAGATGGTCAGGGTATTCGATCACCTCGTGGAGGAAGTGGTAAAACCCGGGTTCTGCGTGGCCTGCGGTGCCTGCGTGGCTTCCTGCCCGGTTAAGTGTATCAAGGTGAAGGATGAGCTCCCGGTCCTGACGGGAGTGTGCATCAACTGCGGAATATGCGAGCGGCAGTGCCCGGAGATAATAGACCCAATGACGCTTCAGAGGTCCATCTTCAGCGGTTCGGCCCGGGATGAACTCCTGGGCACGTATGTCCATGCGTTGTCTGTCGAGGCAGAAGATACGGCTGTGAAAGCGCGCTGCCAAGACGGAGGTGCAGTCACGGCGATACTGAGTGCTCTCCTTGACGATGGGTACATCGATGGCGCGCTTATGGTCGGGACGGGGAAGGAGCCTTGGCGTCCAGTCGTCCGAGTTGCGACGACCAAAAAGGAGATCGTCGAGTGCGCTGGCAGCAAGTACTCCAGAGCCCCGCTGTTTCTGGGGCTGAGGGATGCGGTTAACTTCTACTATCGCGAGCGTCTGGCGATCGTTGGCACCCCATGCCAAATCCGCGCCTCTTGGAGGATGACGTTCTCCGACCCGACAAACAGGCACCTCGGTGAGGCGATAAAACTCAGGGTCGGGCTTTTCTGCGGAGGAGTGTTCTGGCACAACGTGTTAATGGACACGGTCGAAAAGCAGGCCCACATCCCTCTCGCTGATGTGGCCAAGTTCGACATAAAGGACGGAAAGTTCGTGATACACAACAAAAACGGGCACACGCAGGAACTAGACATCAGTGCCGTGAGGCAACGCATCGACCAGCCGTGCAAGCTATGCTCGGACTTCGCGGCTGAACTCGCTGACATCTCCGTGGGTTCAGCTGGTTCGCCCCCCGGCAGTTCGACCGTGCTCATCCGAACGCCCCTAGGCATCGAGGCCTTCGATAGGGCGAAGACGCATGGAGGATTCAGGGCGGTCGAGATCGATAGGGTCAATCCAGGCATCGAGGAGGCCAGACGAGCGGCCAAGGCGAAGAAGTCAATGGCGACGGAGGAGTTAGAAGCCATACGCAAAATGAAAAAACCCCTCCCTGTATGGATGCAGGAGCGTCCGCAGGAACAGAAGAAGGAGACGGCCGAGTCGCTCAGAGATCTATACCATCGAGAAGTCGTCCAGTCTTAGATGAGGGTCTTCGCAATCAGTTTCAAGGACTTGAGTGGATCCGGTCCTATCGGCGACCCTATCACCACCCTGGTGACCCCGATTCTCTTCAGTTCTTCGACTCTGGAGACTAGCTCGTCAACCCTTCCGCAGACAGAGAACTCGTCGATCATGCGGTCGGTCACGGCCTCGCGTGCCCTAGCCACCTCTCCTTTCCGGAGGAATTTTCTGACCGCTTCAACGTCTTCAACGGAGATGTCCCGATGGGCGAGCGACTCCGAAGGGGCAGACGAGGAAACGAACGCTACCACACCACGCGCCGCATCCCTTGCTTTTTCCACGTTCTTATCGATGGATACGGCCATGTAGGCGACGAAGTCAAAATCTTTTGGTTTCCTTCCTCTCGCTCGCATGCCCTCGTTGATGAACCCAATGCACTGGCGGATGTCCTCAGAGTGCGACGCGTTAATCAGGGCGCCATCGGCGACCTCCCCGGCGAGATTGAGCATCCGCCGCTTCCGCCCTCCAACATAAATCGGGATTTTGTCGGCCGGTTTAAATCTGAGCTTCGCCCCTCCACAGGAAAAGCAATCTCCATCGAACTCCACCCTCTCACCCTCCAGCAGTCCGCGGATTATGTGGATTGCCTCCCGAACTGCTGTGATTGGCTTATGCTGCTGCACCCCAACGGTTTTGAGGTAGAATGGGTCGCCGGCAGATATCCCAAGAAGTGCCCGACCTCCGGAGAGCTCCTGCAGAGTGGCGACAGCGGCAGCGGTGACGGCTGGATGGGCGATGTATGGGTTCGTTACCCCAGGACCAAGACGCACCTTACGCGTCTCGAGCGCGAGCTTGACCAGCACAGAATGGACGTAACGGTTATGATAGTGGTCGCATACCCAGATCTGCTGGAAGCCCGCCCGCTCAACGTATTTAGCGAGCGCGACCATCTTCTCCAGCCGCAAGTATGGTACGAACTCAACGCCTAACTTCATCTTCACCCCTCATTCGGATTTTAAGGTGGGGCGTGCTAAATACCCCTCGGTGTTTGGGTGCAGCTAATGGCTCTCGATGGGCTCCCAAAGATAAAGTGGGGTGATGACCTCGGTGAACTCATCGTGAACGTGGTCAGGGGGCAAGATATGATAATGGAGAGTGGTGATGTGGTCGTTGTTGCTCAGAGCGCGGTTTCAAAGGCTGAGGGTAGCGTAGTCGACTTGCGCAAGGTGAAGCCGAGCAAGCGTGCGGAGGAAATCGCTGGCAAGCTCGGCAAGGACCCGCGAGAGGTCGAGGTCATCCTCCAGCAGTCGAGCGAAATCGTGCGCCTTGCCCACGTGATCATCTCGAGGACAAAACACGGGTTCGTGTGCGCTAATGCCGGTGTTGACCACTCGAACGTCGAGCCCGAACACGTGACGGTACTGCCTGATGACCCAGACGCCAGCGCAGAACGAATTCGGAAGGTAGTCAAGCGCGAGTTAGGGGCAGACGTGGCAGTGGTGGTAACCGATACCCAAGGAAGGCCATTCAGGCACGGTTGCATCGGAGTGGCGCTGGGCGTGGCCGGGATGAATCCTCTGCTGGACCTCAGAGGCAAGCGCGATATGTACGGTAAGAAACTCAAGGCCACGGTTGTTTCTCCAGCCGATGCCATAGCCGCCGCCGCGGTTTCATTGATGGGTGAGGCCAGCGAGGGGACTCCAGTGGTCTTGGTGAAGAGCGCGATTTATGAGCGCGGTAACGGGGCGGCCCGTGAACTCGTGAGGCCCCCAGAGCGAGACCTCTTCAGGTAAAGGGTATTCACATGCTGACCGTACTTTCTGGCGGGACCGGGACACCAAAGCTGTTGCAAGGGATCGTGCGACTGGTGAAACAAGAGGACGTATCAATCATCGTAAACACTGCGGAAGATGTGGAAATTTCTGGATTGTACGTCTCGCCAGACCTAGACACAGTGCTCTATACTCTCGCGGGCGTCGTCAACGAGGAAACTTGGTATGGGATTGGTGGAGATACATTCGAGCGCCACGAGGAGCTCAAACGCCAGGGAAGGCCAGAGCTGTTCAGGATTGGGGACAAAGACAGAGAAGTGAAGAGATACCGCACCGACATGCTGAAGCAGGGGGAGACCCTCTCCAAAGCTACGCGTGAACTGTGCATGCGCTT
>CAYMXQ010000047.1:0-5441 GCA_964394495.1 Hadarchaeota archaeon (SeqCode) | reverse complement strand
AAAAGTGGCTGGCCCCGACCGAAGTTGGGGTTTTCCCGCTACTCAACAAAGAAGGCATGCCGGAGAAGGCCATGGAGCTCCAGAAAATCCTGAAAAAGGAGGGGCTAATGGCCGAGTACGACGACGCGGGTTCCATAGGCAGGCGATACGCACGCGCTGACGAGATCGGCACGCCCTACTGCGTGACGGTTGACCACCAAACGCTGAATGACAGAACGGTCACAATAAGGGACAGGGACACGGCGACGCAGGTCAGGGTCGGGGAGACCGAGCTGCCAAAAATCCTTAACGCCTTGATATGCGAGGAGGAGCAGTTCGGGTCTTTCGGGGAACTCGTCAAGAAATGAACCATAATAACACGGGCAGGATGACGAAGAGCGAAACCAAGGTCAGGTAAAAGAACATCGCGCCGTAGAGTTTTAGGTCCTGCTTGTACTTGTGGGCGAGGATGAGGTTGAAGATGGCTGGCGGCATCGTCGAGAGTATCAGCGCCGGCATCGGTGTGATGTCTTTGGCCAAGTTTAGGCCGAGCATCACTATCCCAAGGTATGTGACCAATGGACAGATAAGGAATCTAATCGCCCCAGTTGTCGCCAGTAACCCAGCGTATTTGCGAGGGCTCACGAGATGCATTTGATACCCCACCAGAAGCAACATCAGGGCGAAAAACGGTTTGGCGAGATTGACATCGAAAAACTCACGTGCCGCGGTCGGGACCGCGGCCCCAAAACCGACGAATAGCAGGGCGACGATGAGCGCGAAAGCCGCTGGGAACGTGACCACGTTTTCGAGCAAAAACCTGGGAGTCACGCGCTTCTTAGCGGCCGATGACATCAGCATTATCCCGAAGACCAAGTTTGGAACCCCGATCCCCATGGCGTAAAGGGCTGCTGGACCAAGCCCTCCACTCCCAACCAAAGCGTACACCACGGGGAAACCGAGGTGGGTGACGTTCATGAAAGCAGAGTTCATTGCAACGGCTATTGTGGTTGTTCTGTCCTCTTTTAGAATATGCGCGAGTACAATGGGTGAAATGAAGCAAACGCCTAGCCCGATGAATGCGAGAAAGATTGCGTTTCCAAACCCGAGAATATCGCTTAGGTTGTAACGGGCGATAGACACGAAGACCACGGCAGGGAGCACGACCCACAGCACGAACAGATTGAGGTAGCGGAAGCAGACTTTCGTTGGCCGTTGGAGAACCCTCATGCGGTCTCCGATGACCCTTATAACAGCTCCAGCTATCACGAGAGCGAGGATGTATGCGGCTGCCCCCAGAAAGGTTTCAGACATGGATCACCAACCTAACCAAGGTCACCTTTTCTTTTAACTTATTTCTTATTTTTCCCATACCTATACTACCCTACGACCAGACCTTTTACCTCCCTCGATATCTCGTCTACCCGCTTCAGTTGTTTCTTCGCTAGTTGTACGATAGTTTCTGGTTTCCCCTGCACCAAACTCTCCAGCTTCTTCGTCTGCTGCTCTAGGCGATTCAGCACCAATTCCTTGTTTATGTCCTCCCGCAGATGCCCCTTGACCTCTTTTTCGTACAGGCTCTCGACTGCGAAAGCGATTCCAACCAGCCCCAGCATGTTCGACATGTTCAAGAGCTCACTGGCAAGGGCTTCGCCTATCTTAGTAAGTCTAACCAGCTTGACCCTGCCTTCCGCTTTGAAAGTGACCAGCCCCAATTCCTCCAGCTTAGAGACAACCCGGAAGGTATGTGCGTAAGTGCTGTCAGTTTCCTTGGAAAGCATTGCGACGTAGACCGGCTTGTCAGCCCTGCCCAAAGCCAGCAAAATCTTCGCTGGCTTCTCCTGTAAAAATAATGTCCCGACCTCGTCTTTCATCGTTTGTCCCTCATGATATTTTCTCAACTCTCACACCTTATAAAATCTACTGTAAGATATATCTTTTAGTACATATTCACTATAAAATATGCTTTTTAGTATATATTTTAGAAAGAGATTTTTTGATGTAGGCAGAGCGGGCTGAGATTGAGATCTGGATGGGTTGAGACGAATAATAAAGCAGGAAGAAAAAAGAACGAAACGGACGTGAGACTTGGGAGAGACCCTTGGAGAGTAATTGCCCAAAAAGGAGGGTGGTCCCGGTGATAGTTTTTTGCGAGGCCATCAGCCTGAAGTGGGCTACTTACCTTGTATAGGGTAATGCGAGAAGACCGAAAATCGGTGGGGTCTGAGGCTAATGAGTTTTGATGGGTTTCTGGATGACCCAAGAAAAGGGTTAAATAAAAGAATTACCCATTATTGAAGTGAAAATTACTTTGCAAGGGTGAGTGTTTGGAGGAAAAGGGTGAAGCCAACCGGCTTCTCGAGCTGGCTTATGGAAATCATCCGAAGAGCGCCTCGCTGAAACCGGAAGCGCTGAAGGTGATGAGGGCGTTGAAGGAGAGCGCGAAGAACATTGATGAGCTGGGAGGGAGACTTGGGCTGAACCTGAATTCGCCAGCGGGGAGGAAACACTTTTATGTTTTGATGAGGCCGCTGCGCGAGACCGGCATGGTATCGACGAGACGTGCGGGAGGCAAGACGGTTTACTACTTGAGCTACGATGGATTCAGCCAGTTCCTGCGCGAGATAAGGAAAGAAGCGGAGTACTGGCTGGTACAAAGTGAGAGTAAGTAAATAATTTGGTGACCGAGGCCAAAACATCGGAGAGCCTCGGCCCACGCACAGTGGGTGATCCTTATCATCTGTACGTGGCTGTCTCGCCTCTCGAAACTCGCTTTAGGTTTTGATTACTCTAGGACGCTTGTTACGACAAGCCTATCCTTCCTGTAAAAATCAGTCCTTTCCCCGAACATCCCCATGTCCTGTAACGCTTTTTCTATGGCCTCAACTCTAGCCCCAAGACGCCGGACCTCGTCAGCGAGCGCCTCCACGAGAGCGCGAGTAGCAAGTACTTCTAGCTCCCCCGCCACCTCGGTCACCAGACTACTATATAATAAGCACTGCTGTATTAATTTTTTGGTCCGAGTCCTGTAAATAGGTGGAAACGTGACGAGAAAAACTGGTAAGGTTGCCCTGAGGGCGCGACAGCAGACGCGCGCCGCGAAGCTGGCGAGATACAAGCGCGACCTTTCGGCAGCGGGGGTGAGCATGAGCTTGCCCAAACCGACTTCGAAGGCGCGGAAGGCGAAGGAAGAAGAGCTGAAGAAGCTCTACCTGGAGCTGTGCCCGCCGAAGAAGGAAGAAGCGAAGCAGGCGGAGCAGCAACCAGAAGAAAGTGAGGGACAAGCTCAAGAGGAAGAACAGGCTAAACAGGAAGAGACCTAAGGATCAGAAAACACTCAAGAGTAGATTAACTCATTGAGCGCGTGGCACATTTGGAATCGGCTCACCTCTGCGGGTCAGGTTAACCATTTTTGCACCGAGATCTCCTGCCAGCCAGGACAACATCTCCTTGCATATCTCGAGTTTGATGAGTTTACGTTTCGGGTCCTTGTCGCCGGAGTACTTTCCTATCTTCCTCCCGAGGTCCATCCCCGCGAGGTAAATCTTGCTCGCACCCAGCTCGTGAGCCATGAAAGCGGCGCGGTCCCCGTCAGTGAAGCCGCCGAAGTTGTAGAGCTCGCCGAAGGGTCTTACCTGAGTCGTGCCGATGACGCGCTCCTTTAACATGGGCACGAATTTTTGTACTTGTTCGATGTTGTCGCCGTGAGCGTGCACTATCATCCACGACCCCTGCCGCCAGGCCCTCAGCTGATCGCCGACGTTGCCGTCCAAGTCCGTGACTATGATGTCAGGCCCGCGATATTTCATCACAGCGGATGTCGCACCGTCCGCGGCGATCAGGACCTTTTTCAGATACCCGTCGCGTTCAAGTCTCTTCAAATCCCCCTCAAGAGACGGCCCGGCTCCGAACACCACGCACTCCCGGCCTCTGACGATTTTTTTCAGCGCTCGGACATCCGGTTCCGGCAGGAGGCCATCCAATATCATCGCGGCATCCTCGTCCGACCTCTTGTCAAGCCCGAGCCTCTTCACTATCCGCTCGTATCTGGGTCTCCAAATCTCCCAACGCACATACTCACCCCACGACCTCCAATGTGATGTGATCCCCCTTGTGGTCGTATGCCTTCCATGAGCGCTCATCGTATGGGAACGCCACTATGATGTGCACGTAACCGAACTTTGAGAAAAGCGCCAGGTCGGCTCCGGAAGGCGATGCGCTTGGGGACGGATGGCTGTGAACTGTGCCGCACGCGCTCGGGTCGATCGGCAGCATGTGAAGCCTGAGTATGGCGGAATCGTTTGAAGAGAGCGTACCGGGCAGCAGAAGCACCTCCTTGACAACGCCTTCCCTGGCGCGTAAAACACCTATGAACTCCCTGGGATGGCTGGAGCGGGAGGCTGCGAAGATGAAATCCAACGTCTCCCTATCTATGCGGGAAACTTTTTTCATTCGACCAAGCTCATATCAGACCGTTCGCAGTCTCGTAGCTGGCCAGCGCGCTCAGCCACGTCTGCTCTGACTGCCTGTATACCTCGTATGGCAGCGTCCCGACGTACAGTGCTGGCCTCTTGGTCTGCGGATCCAGTGGGACCCATCCCTCGCCTGGAATGTAGACCTGCACCCACGCGTGGCCACCGACCGTCTTACCATCCGGCGTTGTGGTCACTATGAACTCCCAGCCCGCCGGAGGCTGCCACTCCGACACTATCCAACCACCGACCCTCCTCGCCGGGATACCGACGGTCCTAGCAAGCGCGAGATAAACGTTCGTATAGTCCCTGCACTGGCCCTTCTTGGACACGAACACCTCCTCAGACGTGGGGGGTGTGAAGTACAACTGGTATGTGATGTTAGAACCCGTCCAGTCGCACATCTCCTCGGCAAGGCCACGGTTGTCCAAGCTGTCGCGGATGTTGTCCAGAACCGCTTCCGCTCCTGCCCCGTCGGTTATCACGTACAAGTCCGAGAGCAAGTAGTACGCGTTGTCAGCGGAGATCACGTGTTCGTTCCATGTAAACTCTCCTGAGGGAACTGGTGCGAATGTGATCTCGTTGGGCAGTACCCCTGATCTCTCATATGAAGAAAGCACCCTCGTGAAAGTGTACAGGATGTCCCTGAACCGCATCTTCCCGATAGAGGATTCCATGTCCTCCGGCGCCACGTTGTCGTTGTTTATGTCGTTCAGTACCGCCTGCGCCAAGTTCATGTATCCGGCCTTGGACAGGTTCTCCCAGCATGTCTCCCACTTCCCACTCTCCTCAGCCGTCTGAGTCACGCTTCTGGTGGGCTGCTGGACCGAGAACTGGCTGCCCTGATCTATCTTCGTGATTGCGTCTGCGGTATAGTACAACAGCTGGGCCGGGGTGAGCGAGTACCACGTGCCATCGCTATATATCGGATAATTATCGTCGAGTTCCCGCCCATACTTCAGGTCCAAGCGCAACTGGTCGAGGGAACCT
>CAYMXQ010000046.1:0-5459 GCA_964394495.1 Hadarchaeota archaeon (SeqCode) | reverse complement strand
TAGAGGAGGAGAGCTATTTCTTTCGTATGAGCAAGTATAGAGACAAAATTTTGGAAGCCATAAGGAAAAATCCAGATTTCATCCAACCGGAAAGCAGGCGAAATGAAATTTTAAATAGGTTGGAGGAACCTTTGAGAGATCTTTGCATCTCAAGGACAGATTTTGACTGGGGGATTCAGTTACCCATAGACAAAAAACATGTACTTTACGTGTGGGTAGACGCATTGAGCAATTATCTGACCACGATAGATTACCCTGCTGAGAAGTTCAAGAAATTCTGGC
This sequence comes from Hadarchaeota archaeon (SeqCode), assembly GCA_964394495.1. Taxonomy (GTDB): domain Archaea; phylum Hadarchaeota; class Hadarchaeia; order Hadarchaeales; family Hadarchaeaceae; genus B75-G9. The sequence continues at coordinate 5,177 of CAYMXQ010000046.1, read as the reverse complement.
CAGTGAATGTACATCTAATCGGTAAAGACATAAGCTGGCATCATTGCGTTATTTGGAGTTCTCTGTTGCTCTCTCTTAGCCTTCCGCTTCCAAAAAAGATTTTCATCCACGGATTTGTCACATACAAAGGGGAGAAATTAAGTAAAAGCAGCGGTCCGGTGATTGATCCTATTCATCTCACAAAAACGTATTCTGTCGATGCGCTCAGATACTTTTTGATTCGTGAGGTCTCGTTCGGTCAGGACGGGGACTTCTCCGAGGGAAGCCTGCGAAAGAGGCTCAACGACGAGCTAGCTGATATCCTGGGCAACTTCGTCCATCGCGTCCTGACATTTACCCAGGATCGCTTCGGAGGCAAGGTGCCCGATGGTAAGTTGGACAAAAAGTTGGAAGCGGAAACCCGCGAGCGCGTTAAAAAGATTGAGGCGTTGCTGGAGGAGCTGAAGGTCACCCAAGTTCTCGAGGAGACTATGTCCATCGCAAGACGCGGGAACGAGTACTTCCAGTCCTCCAAGCCTTGGGACTCCATAAAGAGCGACCCGGAGAAGGCAGCGAGTTGCCTGCTCAATTGCGCGAATCTTGTGAAGGTGCTTTGCGTCGCCCTTACGCCTTTCATCCCATCAACCTGTACGAGTATGGCGAAACAACTGGGCGTTAATGTGACGAGCTGGGAGCAGGCGAAGAGCTTCGACATCAAACCAGGCCACCAAATCGGAAAACCGTCAGTTCTGTTTACGAAGCTAAAGGCAAACAACCCTGGGAAGTCCCACTATAACTCGGTCTCAATCGAGCATTTTGAGAAATTGGACTTGCGGGTAGGTCGCGTGATTTCAGCGCAGCGTGTTCCAAGCTCGAAGAAACTTCTCAAGCTCGAGGTCGAGGTCGGGGAGGAGAAGCGCACGCTCGTCGCTGGGATAGCTGAGCACTACTCCCCTGAGAAGCTGGTCGGCAGACACGTCGTCGTGGTCTTGAACATAGAGCCAGTAAAGTTGATGGGCGTAACCTCAGAGGGGATGGTCCTGGCGGTAGAGGATGAAGAGGGGATTTCACTGCTCGCGGCGGACAGGCCCGTCAAGCCGGGTTCCAAGGTGGGATAAGTGCTGCGCCTGGACTTACACGTGCACACCTCGCACTCCATCGACGGGCTGTACTCAGTGGGCGAGATGGTTGCGGCAGCCAAAGCGAAGGGATTGAACGGTATAGCGATAACGGACCACAACACGATTGCTGGGCACCGGGAAGCTGAGAAGTTTTCTAAAGACGGGTTCCTGGTGATTCCCGGCATCGAGGTGTCGAGCGCCGACTCACACATCGTGGGTCTAGGCGTAAGCGAGTTGGTGCCGCGCGACCTTCCAGCGGATGAAACAGTCAGACGCATAAGGAAACAGGGGGGGATAGCCATCGCCGCGCATCCTTTCGCGCTTGGGCGCAGGCCTGGGCTGGTTTACAGCGCAAAGTTTGATGCGATCGAGGTCCTGAACTCCCGGGCGATTTTGTTCAGCAACCCGCTCGCCCGCAGGTTCGCCGAGCGGAATAAGGTGCCGATGGTCGCGGGGTCCGATGCCCATCGCAGAGACGAAGTGGGCCTAGCGTATACGAGCGTTGAATGCGGACCCAAAATCGAATCTGTACTAGATGAGATTAAGGCGGGGAGGACATCGATTGAAGGGCGGACCCTCCCCCTCCCGAGCTTCCTGTGGCGAGCCCTCCAGAAACTCGCCTACAGGCGTTGATCTTTAAAGCGGGGACCTTACTTGCGCATGGCCCCCGCTTCCCACCCCGATTGGAGGCTTTGGAGGCTGGACCGAGGCCGACGGGGCGAGCGTGAAGTGATGTGAAGTGATTATTTCTTCTTCTTGAACTCCATCAGACCTTTGAAGCCCAATTCGCGGATGACCCAATCGTGCACCATCTTGCGCACGACCTCGCTTCGGTTCGTGCCGTATCCGGTGCTGATTAGGTTATCTATGACCTTTAGGTAGAGCTCGTCCACGAAGACGCGGACCTCACCTTTCTTCTCAACCACCGTTCAAACCCCCTTGATGTGGTTGTGTCCGTTCAGGGCTGGCAGGACCAGACCGTCGTTCTTCCTGAGTTCGGCTTCCATGCAATCCAGGCAGAGGCCGTTCTCGACGTGATAACCCTTGAGCCCGCACCTCGCGCACTGTTTTTCAACTAGAGAAAAATCCTGATCTTCATTGTCGGTCATATTTCAGTCCCCCATACCCTCCATCTACAATCCAGCTCAAGTACATCTATAGTCCATCTCATATTTAAGGATTTTGAAGGGCGGGGCTTTGCCCACAAAGTGCCACCTGCACATAAAGTCGAATAAAATTTCAGAAAAGGTTTAATTTATGTGCAAAGCCTTGAGTGGCGAACATAGCTGACTCGTCGGGTTTTGTCCGGATTTTAACACGAACTCCGGCAAAGCATTTAACACGGGGCGCAAAATCGATGTCTGTGGGGAAATGGTCGAAGTTTTGAAAGAGGTCCTGCGGGAAGTCAGGCCGACCGAAACAGACAAAAAACGCGTCGGGCAGGTGGCAAATGAAATTTTAAAGCGCGTGAGTGCAGCCTGCGCCAAACTGAAGATCAGCGCCAAACCGCTGCTCGTCGGTTCGGTCGCCAGAGGCACATGGCTCCGCGACGAACGCGACATAGACATCTTCATAATGTTCTCAGATTCGCTTTCGCGAGAGAACCTCAGACGCCAGGGGCTCGCTATTGGGCGCGAGGTCGCCGGCCGTAGGGGGAGGGAAAGGTTCGCAGAGCACCCGTACGTCACTATGAAGTTCAAGGGTTTCGAAGTCGATCTCGTACCATGTTACGATATCGCTGAGCCGAGCATCATAAAGAGCGCGGTCGACCGCACCCCTCACCACCAGAAGTACATGAAGGGCAAGCTCACCCCAGAAATTGCCGATGAAGTGCTCCTCACTAAAAAGTTCATGAATGGCATCGGGGTATACGGTGCGGAGCTCAAAGTGCAGGGTTTCTCGGGATACCTATGTGAGCTGCTCACGCTCCACTGCGGCTCGTTCATAAAATTGGTGAAGGCAGCGAGCGAGTGGAGGCCCGGGATCGTCATCGACCAGGAGCGTAGTCATGTGAATGGGTCCGAGTTAAAGACGATATTCGAGGGACAACCGCTCGTCGTGATCGACCCAGTGGACAAGGGGCGGAACGTGGCCGCCGCAGTCTCCATGCAGAACTTCACAATATTCGTGCAAGCTTGCCACGAGTTCGCCTCGGAGCCGCGCAGAGAGTTCTTCTACCCCAGAAAGGTGAAACTGCTGAGCGTCCAGGAGGTAAAACGCATCCTCAAGCGACGTGGAACCAAGTTTTTCTGCGTGGTCTTCGAGTCCCCAGATCTGGTGCCGGACGTCCTTTACCCACAACTCCGAAAGACCGAGCGCACGCTCATAACTAAGCTGGCACAGGCCGGGTTCGAGGTACTGCGCAGCGATGTCTGGGGCAACTCAAACGCCGCCGTCCTCATCGAACTTAGCGTTTCGAAGCTGCCGCCGATTCAGAGGCGCGCAGGCCCCCCGCTCGTACTCAATGCAAAGGATTTCATCAAGGAGCATTTCGGTGCCAAGGATAGCCTGGCTGGGCCTTTCGTTGACTACGCCGGTCGGGTCGTATTCGAGCTGGAAAGGAAGGAGACTAACGCCAGGGATGTTCTCAAGCGGGCGATGGTGGAGCGCACAGCGTTCGGAAAGCACGTCATAGAGGCGATCGGTAAGGGGTACGAGATAGTGGAGGAAGCGGGGCTGCCAGAACTTCTCCGCGACCACGGTTTCAGGGAGTTCGTCTCAGAATATCTCACGCGCCGTCTGCCCTGGTACCGCTAAGTTCAGAGAAGGTCAGCTCGCGCGAGGGTACTGTAGACCGGACCCTTCGGGGTGAGCGTGCTCTGCTTCAACTCGACCGCTTGAACACGAGTTGTACCGAAATCCTCCCCAGAAGCTTCATTCACGGATGCCGCCAGTCGTTCCTTCTGCCTGGCCGTCCTGACCCTCGCGAGCGTCAGGTGGGGGACAAAATCCCGTTCAGGGCGGAACCCAAGTGGCTTCAACTCGCTGTCGATTTTCCGCTGTATGTCAATGGTTTCATTGCGTCCTTCGGTCACTCCTGCCCACACTACCCGGACGTAGTTCAAGTTAGGAAAAACGCCTATACCCTTTACACAGATGTCGAATGAAACTGTCCCCGCAACCGCCCTGCTCAACGCCTCCGATATCGGGCTGATCTTATCGTCTGGGACCTCCCCCAAGAACTTCATCGTGACGTGGATGTTGGGAGGTTCGACGAGTTTGACATCAGCCCCGGTCGCCGCGAGTTTTTGTTGGGCGGCAACGAGCTTCCGCCTGACTGCCTCGTCAATGTCGATTGCAATGAATGCTCGGACCATCCGATCACCATCAACTCTCGAATTTAACAACCTTCGGCAGGTCACGAACGCTGTCGATTACAGCGTCTGGGCCATACTTCTCCAAGAGCTCCCGTCTCATATGCCCGGTCAGCACCGCCACCGTCTTAGCGCCTATCGCCTTGCCGTCCCTCACGTCATTCCAGTAGTCTCCAATCACTACGCAGTCCTTTGGGTCAACCCCGAGCTTCTCAGCCGCCAACCTCATGAATTCAGCCTTGGAGAAGTGGTCTCCTCGCTCCAACTCTCTTACTACGTCATGTGCGGTGGCAATCGCTTTCACAAATTTGTCCAACCCGAAGCCAGCCAGTTCTTTCCTGAGCTTGTTTGTTGGGACGATGCAGCTCGTCACGACTGCGATAGGTACGCCCGCTTTGTGTAGCTTGCCCATGACCTCCCTCGCTCCATGTATGAGCTTGCTCTCTGGGTCGTCCTCCCTATACCTCCTGAGAAACTCGAGCCAGAACTCGTGTAACTTTTTATCCCTTTCCTTCTCCGAGGGTTTGGCGACCAAGTCGTCGAGAGTGTCCGTGACGTAGACATCAAAAAACTTGTTCCAAGAGAGGGATTTCTTTCCGCGCGCCACCAGCATCTCGTTGAACAGCTCGAAAAATCGGTCTAGTGTGTCGACGAGCGTGCAGTCGAGGTCGAATATCGCGGCTTTTGCCTTGATCATGAGACTACTCTCCCGGCTTAACTATCCATAAAAGGCTTTTTACCTTGCCCCTGAAGTGTCTGAAGA
>CAYMXQ010000045.1:247-5607 GCA_964394495.1 Hadarchaeota archaeon (SeqCode) | reverse complement strand
AGCGCCGAGGAGGGGCGCTATAGAAGTACCCAATAAGGAGGTGAAGAAATGGAAAAATCAATGCCGATAGCTGTCGTGGCCGTGATTATTTCTGTCGTTTCGGTTATCTCAGCCGTTGCGGCCATCGCCCTGCAGCCGGTCCTGACGATAGGCGCCGGGGACGTGGGGACGGACGAGCTAGCGAACAATTCTGTGACCGGTGACAAGATCGCGGACGGGGCAGTCGCTTTAACGGACCTCGCGTCCGACGTCATAGTCAGCTTGGAGAACATCGCAGATAATTCGATTACGAGCGCGAAGATCGCGGACGGAACCATCATCACCGAGGACATCGCGGATGGTGCAGTAACCTCATCAGATATAGCCAATGGAACGATTGCGGTGGCGGACCTAGCAACGGCGATTTTGGATAGGTTGGGCAAAGTAGCTACGAAGATAGTGGCTGCGGATGGATCTGGAGATTACACGGACATTCAGAGCGCCATAAACGCCTTGCCGTCCAGCGGTGGCGCGGTCTATATCCGAGAGGGAACCTACACAATAAGCTCCTCGATCACCGTCCCGAGTAACGTTGCCTTAATCGGGGCCGGTGCAGCGACCAAGATATACCTAGCAAACGGAGCCAACGACAATGTCATCGCCGCGAGCGGAGCGCAAAACATCGCCATCGCTGACCTTTGCATAGACGGGAACGGGGCGAACCAGACCGCAGACAGTAGTGGAATTGGATTCACAAACGTGGAAAATTCGAGGATAAGCGGTTGCATAATCGAGAAGGGTCTTACATCTGGCATTTGTTTGATCAGCTCGTCCAACAATGTCATAACCAATAACACCGTTGGGGACGGCCGCTTTGGAATCGTTCTTTACTCCAGCTCCAACAACAACACCGTGACTGGAAACGTCTTTAGGTCGAACGGCGAGGATGGAATCTATCTTTGCTTCAGCTCCAACAACAACACCGTGACGGGGAACACCTGTGAGTCGAACCACGGCAATGGAATCTATCTTTACTCCAGCTCCAACAACAATACCGTGACTGGAAACACCTGTGAGTCGAACGGTAACTGTGGGATTTATCTTTACTCCAACTCCAACAACAACGCTGTAAGCGGAAACACCGTTGAATCGAACAGCGGGTCGGGGATATTTCTTTCACACAACTCATACTACAACACCATGTCAGGGAACACCATCGAGTCGAACGGTAGCTATGGAATCTGTCTTTACTCCGCCTCTCACAAAAACACTGTATCAGGGAACACCATCGAGTCGAACGGTTACGATGGGATCAAGCTTTCCGATAGCTCCAACAGCGTTGTGACGGGCAACGTGTGCATAAACAACTCCCAGGGCAGCGGTGGGCCCTATGATGGGATTAGCCTCTCCTTCTCGGATTACAACGTCATCACGAGCAATCGATGCACTGACGACCAAGCGGTGAAGACCCAGCGTTACGGTGTAAACATCTCCAACGCAGCGTGCGACAAGAACCTTGTAGCCACCAACGTGCTGATTGGAAACCTAACTGGGAGCCTGAATGATTTGGGGACCGGCACGGTTTCGGCGAGCAACATAACTGTGTAGGAGCAAACGCCAGCTTCTCAAGCTAAGGGGCTGGCGCTATTTCATTTTTAGAAGTCCAACAGCGGAAGCCATCATACGCTACCACGAACGCATATCTCATGGTTTATACACCTGAAGTACGGCTCTCTCCGCGCAATGGCTTCCGCGAACGATTTACGTGCCCCCTCCATGTTGTCAGCGATGACTGGCGAGAGAATGTCGACAAGGTTGTCGTTGCGCATAAGGCACGGCTTGAGATGACCATCGGGCGTCAGGCGCAGGCGGGTGCAGTGCATGCAAAACTCAGTGTTATGCATCGGTCTCACCACCTCGACCTCTCCCGCCGGCAGGACGTACTTCTTCCGCGCCTGCATAGACCGGCGCGTCCTGATCGCCAACGCTCTCGATTTTAGTTTCTGTTCGATTTCGTCCAAGTTGCAGTGATATGCCGTAATGTCCCTTCCGTTCGTGTCAAGAAGCTCGATTATCTGTAGGACGATTTTGCGCTTCGAGGCGTATTCCATCATGGTCTCGACCTCTTGCTCGTTAAGTCCAGCCAGCAGGACCATGTTCAGCTTCACCGGCACAAGCCCAGCGTCGATAGCCGAGTCGATTCCAGAGAGCACGTTCGATACCGAGCCGTTGCCCGTTATCATGTGGAACTTTTCATTGTCAAGTGTGTCCAAGCTGATGTTAACACGCGTTAGTCCTGCCTCCTTGAGTTCGCGCGCGACCCCGGAGAGCAAAGTACTGTTGGTGGTCATGGAGACCTCGTCTATGCTAGGCCTTGCGACAGCTGCGACAATATCCACAATGTCATCTCGCAGCAGTGGCTCGCCCCCAGTTAGCTTTACCTTTCGCACCCCGAACTCTGTCGCCACCTCGACGACTTTCCCTATCTCATCAGGGGTCATCTCGCGTGAAGCGGACTGACAACCTTCCCGATGACAGTAAAAACAATTTAGATTACACCTGTCAGTGACAGATATCCTCAGCCCAGTGAGCGGCCTGCCGAACCTGTCTTTAATCACGCATCCCGCCCCCGAACAGTTTTACCTCCACCACTTCACCCTCGTCGACTATCTCGCGCTCGAGCGGAACCTCGATGTAGCCGTCCGCTGTCGAGAGGGATGTCACGGCCCCAGAGCCCTTGAGAATCGGTTCAGCCAGTGTTTTTCCGTTTTTGTTCACAAGTTTCACGGGCACGAGTTCTCGCCTCCCCCGTGCCGAGAGCACGCGAGCGGTGAGCTTGGCGTGAACGATGGAGCGCTGCAGCTGATGCGCCCCAGAGAGTTTACGTATGTAATCGGAGACGAGCTGGTCGAAAACCATCAGGGCCGAAACCGGGTACCCTGGGAGGCCGAAGACGGGTTTTTTACCAACCACGGCGACAAACGTCGGCTTTCCGGGCTTCATAGCGAGGCCGTGGACTACCACTCCTGGTTTGCCCATCTCATCGATAACTTTAGGGATGATGTCACCCGCACCAGCGGATGTTCCCCCTGAGATTAACACAACGTCACATTTTCTCAGACCTTTCCCGACCAGCGCCTTGATGGCCGTGGCGTGGTCTGGTACTATGCCCAAGTAAATAGGCTCGCCACCGCACGATCTGACCGCCCCGCAGAGCGCCGGGCCGTTCACGTCGTAGATTTTTCCCGGTTTCAATCGTCCACCTAGCCTGACCAGCTCCGCGCCACTCGAGATTATCGCCACGAGGGGTTTAGTTAAAACTCTGACATGTTCGACTCCGACGGCCGCCAAGGCCCCCGTGTCCGCCACGGTGAGCCGTTTTCCCGCTCGCACAATTCTTTGTCCCGCCCTGATGTCAGAGCCCCTCTTCGTGACGTTTTCGCCAGGAGAAACAGCGCGGTACACTTTGATTTTCAGCCCGATTGAGGTCGCGTGTTCAACCATCACCACTGCGTCAGATCCATCAGGCATAGGCGCGCCCGTCGCTATCTCGATGCACTGCCCAGCGCGCAACCGCTTTCTCGGCCAAGTGCCTGCCCTCAACCGCCCTGCAACTTCGAGTTCTTGGGGCGTGCCTTCACCGGCCCCGAATGTGTCGCGCGCGCGGACGGCGTAGCCATCGTATGCCGCGCGATCGAAAGGAGGGACATCCACCTTTGACACGACATCAGCAGCGAGCACCTGCCCAGAAATATCTTCGATTGATAATAGGGCGGTCCGGGGATTGGGGTGCCAGCTCTTGTCCAGTTTTGCCATTGCCTCTTCCAGCGTCACCACACGGAGAAATCCCGCCATGTGCCTCATATATAGTAGAGCTTCGGGTTAAAATTTTCAACTTGTCGATATCGTGAAGGGCCTCAGGCTTATGACCACCACGTTCACCCCGTACGGTCTTTCTGGCACACCCCATCGGTAGGCGAGCGGCTTGTGGAAGTATCCTGTGCCGTGGGAAAGCGGCAACGTTGGATTGTCGAAGTCGAATACCTCTTCGATTGGACCTGGCTCTAGCTCCAGCGTTGTCTCCCACTGCCCCCACCACAGGGTCACACCGATGAACCAGAGCGGGATTGGAGTCGCTGTAGGTGAACCAAATACCCCGGCCAGGTCGCGGCGGCGGTGCGATACGTCTTTAACCTCGAACTGGTGGAAGACGGAGAGACCGGGTGAGGCACGTATGGGCGCAGGTGGCAGTATTTCGTAGGTGCTTTCGCGGTCAATACCGAATTCCGACGGGCTTTCACTTAATTTAGATATCAGCCCGTCGTCAATCTCAAGTTCCTCGGGCATTGACTCGTACTGTTGCGAGAGCCGTCCCATCTCCTCAAGGTTGCCTCTAGCTCCCTCCAGTACCAACTTCAGTAGTCCGATCGTTCCATCACTTTCACAATCAATGTACACGGGTACCCGCTCCTCCACGGGCCTCGGCGGGTCTCCACCGTACGTCGTGAAGGTGGCCCATCTCCGGGGGGTCGGCTCGGAAAGCAGCTCTTCGATAAAACTCCCGACATGCGCAAGGAGGTTCTCCAGCCCGCCAGCGCTGAGGTTCGCCCTGACATCGTTTATCACTCTTTTCACCTCGGAGATTTTTCCAGAAACGCCTTTCACGCACCAGTTCACCTGCTCCTTCAGCGATGGGTAGTCCTCGTCAAGCATGCGCGAGGTGAGGCTCTGGTACAGTGTCGCCATTACCATGTTGCTCGGCGCGGATGATGCGATGAAATCTAAGAGCTGGTTGAAGTGCTCTCTTGCACATGAAATCTCGCGCTCAGCTTCGGTCAACCTCGCGCATGCCTCGTCAAGCATCTCCTTGGCGTTCTCGGGAGATCCGGCCAGGTCGCGAGCGCGCCTGACGAATCCCCTGGCTTCGGAGACGAGCGCCGATGCCGTCTCGGTGGAGCTCAGCGCCAGGTCGATATACTCGCGCATATCATCCACGTCGGCCGTGTGTATGGGCGTGACGAGGACGGTTGGATCGCTCAGCTCAGTGAGCAAGGTCGATGCTCCGCCCGCACCGGCTGCGTCGATCAGTCCCCGAGCGGTTGCCCAGTAATCGGACGAACCAAAGACGTCTAGTTCGTGGATCGCCCAGGAGGTCTCGAAGAATACCCTTGTGCGGGAGCCGCTCAGTTCCACATTCCCCCAGAGCCATGCCCCGGCCCATGCCGAGATGTACTCCATTACCTGCCACGAGGCGCAGATGTCGCCTCGCCTTCCCACGAACTCACCCATGCGTCCCTGGAGGAGGAAGTAGCGGGAGTCGACGAACGCTTCGATGTTGTCCAGCGGTAGCACTAACGAGAGGGAACCGTCGCGGGAGGCGA
>CAYMXQ010000045.1:0-237 GCA_964394495.1 Hadarchaeota archaeon (SeqCode) | reverse complement strand
GCTTAATCCCCTCCGGCATCCTCCCGCGCGCCAGCACGTAACCTCCATCGGTCCCATCGATTTCCACGCCGGGCCACGCGCCTGAGTCTGGCACATCCAGCTCGACTCGCATGTCGTGAATGGAGTAAGCCGGACCTATCTCGGACAAACGCTCCGAGAAATACGAAGCCGCGAGTCGCTCGATGGCACTCTCCCTGGCGGAATCGTTTTCATAGTCATCCGCCCGCTTGCTCACGT
>CAYMXQ010000044.1:4676-5802 GCA_964394495.1 Hadarchaeota archaeon (SeqCode) | reverse complement strand
TTACTCATCCTACCCGCCGTCAACATTATAATATAACGTCGTTTAATTAGCCCTGTGGTTGAGATGGCCGAAAAAAAACCAGTTGTCAAAGTCTACACGACCCCGACTTGTCCATACTGCACGATGGCAAAGACCTTCCTGCTCGAAAATGGGGTGGAGTTTGTTGAAGTAGACGTCGCGAGCGATAGAGCGGCAGCCGTAGAGATGATCAACAAATCGGGACAGATGGGCGTGCCTGTGCTCGAAATAAACGGCGAGATAATCGTCGGTTTCGACCGAGATGCGATAAAAAAAGCGCTAAAACTGCCTTGAATGGCTGCTTAGCATTTGACGTAATACTTTTATCATCGGTACGGGTATATTGAGCCGTGATATCGTGTTTAACCCGGTCGGAGAGAAGGAGATAACCAGGGCCATAGCATCGGAATTCTTGGCGACGTTGGACCAGTTTGCAGAAAGCGATGTCATCGTTGCTGGTGCTGGTCCATCCGGGCTCACGGCGGCGAAGGAGCTGGCCGCGAAGGGCCTGAAGGTGCTTGTGATAGAGAGGAACAACTATCTTGGCGGAGGGTTCTGGGTCGGAGGTTATCTGTTCAACACCATCACAGTCCGTGCCCCTGCGCAGAAAATCCTCCAGGAGCTGGGCGTGCCAGTGAAGGAGCACAGTCCTGGCCTCTACGTTGCTGACGGCCCGCATGCTTGCTCGAAGCTCATCGCCGCGACATGCGATTCCGGCGCGAAGTTCCTGAACATGACATTCGTCGATGACGTTGTGCTCCGGGAGAAAAACAGGGTCGGGGGTGTGGTGATAAACTGGACACCCGTGACTGCGCTGCCTCGGGAGATAACATGCGTCGACCCAGTAGGAATTGAGTCGAAATACGTGATTGACGCGACCGGGCACGATGCTTCCGTGGTGCGCTGTCTCGAGCGACGGGGATTGCTCAAGACCAGAGGATACGGGGCAATGTGGGTCGAGCGCTCGGAAGATGCCGTGGTAGAGCATACTGGAGAGGTTTTTCCTGGCCTGATAGTTACCGGGATGTCTGTGACCACCGTTTATGGACTGCCTAGGATGGGGCCGACCTTCGGAGCGATGTTGATGAGCGGAAAACGGGCTGCCGAG
>CAYMXQ010000044.1:4437-4660 GCA_964394495.1 Hadarchaeota archaeon (SeqCode) | reverse complement strand
CCATATGAAAAGTTCCGTAAGACGAAGTGAGCGCCTGCCTAAAGTCCATCTATACGAAGACCCCTCATCAAAAACACTAGACCTTCAAAAGATCGCCCTTTATCTGAGAGAAAAATTCGGCGAGATTTCAGTAGACACCAGGGCCCCGCTGGTAACAGCTACCCATGAAACCGCTGAAACTTTAGCCAGGAGACTCGTGGATGCAAGAATTCTTGATCTCACT
>CAYMXQ010000044.1:0-4427 GCA_964394495.1 Hadarchaeota archaeon (SeqCode) | reverse complement strand
AGCGCAAAAATCGAGCCGCTTCTCGGAGAGATTGATTTTGAGATGAAGCTGATTCTGGAGCCGACCCGCAGGCTCACTGGCACGCTTTATGATGGATTCAGGCTGCAGGCCTTGGCCCGAGAACTCCTGCCGGCCGAGGAACTGAACATCGAGCACGCCCATATCGTCTTCACCAATCGTCTCTTTGGTACATGGGAAGCAGGCGACGGGCGCTACCACGCACGCGTGAGCGTCTATGGCTTCCCCTCTCTGATATCCACAACGGGGATTGTTGAGGCCCCAGCCAAACCCAAGCAATACTATCTGCTCAAGCAGCGGTATGCCGCTCTCGGCGCCACCGTCCCGCTCGAGGAACTCAAGAAAAAGTTCAGAGGGCGGTTCATAGATTACGACGACGAGCGTATGACGAATGTGATGAAGGGTTACGTCATACAAGCGCTCTTTTACCATGTTTCCGGCGAGCCGTTCTGCGGAGACAAGAGGTGCAAGCTGTTCAACGCCCATTGGCAGGAAGAAGTGCTGGAAGCGCAGCTGGAGGAGCCGGAGTTCTGCGAACTACACAGAAGGGAGTTGGAAAAGTTCATGCCAGCGCCTCGAGGTAGCTCTTGAAATCCTCATCGAATGTCCGGACTTCTAGAATGTGTTTCAACTCATTGGAGATTGCGTCCTCGATGTGTAGTTCACCTAGTATCCTGTCGAGAGCCTCCGGGTCCGCCTTGGTGCGCGGGTATCTCGGCGTGGCATAGCAGCACCCGGCATGCACCTCGTGCCATGTGCTGAGTTTCTTAGACATGCGCTCGATCTCTAGTTTGTCGAGACCCAAAAGGGGACGTAGAATTGGGAATTTTATCCCATGCGAAGTGGCTCTCAGGTTGGACAGTGTTTGCGTCGCCTTCTGCCCCAAGGACTCGCCCGTGACGATCCCAGCCGCGCCCTCTCGCTCGCAGATGGCCTCAGCCGCTCGGAACATGCCTTTCCTGCATAGGAGGCACGTGTATTCCCTGTGCTCGTTATTGCTGAGTATGACATTCAAAACTCTCGGCCACGGGTAGACTATGACTTTTTCGAACTTTGTTTTCTTTTTCAGATCCTTGAGTGCCCCCATCGAGACGGAAAAATTTTCCTCGCAGGTGTATGGGTATAGGCAGAAGTGCAACGGCAGTATCTCAAAATTTCTCGCAGCTAAGGCGCACGCGACCGGGGAGTCTATCCCCCCAGAGACCAAGCAGACGACTTTTTCCTTTGCCATATAAGTCACGGTAATTTTTATATAACGGTGTTATAAAATAAGTTTGCGTGCCGGGGTAGCCAAGCGGTTAAGGCGGTGGGCTGCAGAGAGATTGCGCTGAAACCCGCTATTCGCCGGTTCAAATCCGGCCCCCGGCTCCACTAAGTTCAAACGTGCGGTATTTTATGCTGAATATCCGACATTTTTTAGAGTTAGGGTCCAAATGAAGAAAAAAACTGCCACGACAAACAAAAGACCAGCACCGGAAAGGGTCGGGGAAAGTCTGGTTCACGAGCTAGCCAGAGCCTTAAACATTGAGGAGACAGTTGAGCAGCTACGTTCAGAGACCTCTTTTTTCGCTACGCTAAATGAACCCGTTAAAAAAGAGATGTATAGATTGTTGAAGGAATCCGAAGAGCATTATAACATTTTGATAAATGCGGTTGATAGACTCAAGAATTTTAAGAACAGGCACAGGGGACATTTTCTGCAGCATCCTCCTTTTGAACTCGGGGGAGAGGACGAAAACGAAGTCCTGGAGAATCAGCTTGAGGTGGAGCGAAGCTTGGTAATAGCCTACGAAGAGATTTTAAAAATGCTCGATGAGCTGAGCGGAAGAGATAAAATCAAAATCAAGGGCGTGAAGATAATACCACAAAAAGTAAAATCAGCAGTGGAAAAAATCCTAGCACAAGAAAAGGAGCACGTGGCAACTGTTGAGAATCTCAAGCGCCGGTTTAAAATCATGCATCCGACCAGAAGGGGGTGATATGCTTGAAGCTGCTGTTCGTACATGCGAACTACATCAACTACCAGGTGAAAGAGAAGGCCAAGTCCGCTGAGGAGATTACTCGAGACCGCAAGTCTGGCGGTATGAGAGACCCCCTCATCGTTTTCGCATCCGCCGAGAAGGAAGATGATAAGTCCGACGATGTAATCGAGAGAACATTAGCGGAGATAAAAGATGTCGCTTCCAAAGTCAAGAGCAAGAATATAACACTATTCCCGTTCGCACACCTATCCGACCAGCTGGCAGCGCCCGAGACGGCGATCCAGATTCTCAAGTGTATCGAGTGCAAGCTAGCTGAGGAGGGTTACCGTGTGCTCCGAGTGCCGTTTGGTTGGTACAAGGCGTTCGAGTTCAAGAGCAAGGGACACCCGCTTGCTGTTCTATCGAGATCTGTCCCTAGTAAGGCAAATCCTGCAACCCTCCCCGCGAAGGTAGGGTGCGGCCCGCATGTGAAGTAGGCAGATCAGCTCCCGCTGCCCCATGGAGCGGCATATCAGGCAATAACGCTCGATGACTTGCTTGCGCTTCATCTTGCCGTTCGCGATGTCGTCCGCGAGTTTCCGCACGTGCTTTTGGATGTTCTTGAGCATTGTACTACCACGGCCGGCTCCGCGGAGCATCCGCAGGTATTGGCTGACCGCCGGCTGCGTGATCCCGAGCTTGCACGCAACCTCTACTTGGCTCAGGTTATGGCGCTCGATCAGTTCCTTGACTAACATGGCCCTTATCGCAGGAAGGACGTCCTTTACCACAATTTCGCATGGGAGTCTCATCGTTATCACATAACACCGTTATAAAACATTTTAACCTTTTGATGATTTCATCAGCCCCGCTTCCGCCAGCAGGACGAGTCCCACTGCCGCATCGTCCTTTGAGGGCGCCTCGGTTACGAAATGCAGCGCGAGGTATCTCGCTGATCTTAGGGAGCTCTCTGGATTGTCGGAGGACTTCGCTTTTTCCAGATTGGCGTGCGTTTCGTGCAACAACTCCGCGTTGGGCAGTGCGTCCATGTCTACAACCACATTCTTTCCCAGGGTGCATTTTCCGCAAACACCAGACGCGCAGTTGATGGTGGGTTGTCCGCAGACATCGCACATGGCAGCCCCCCAGACCAGGCGGGAGACGGAGTTCGCGACCCTCAGTATCTCGTCGCGGTCTAGCGCCCGCTGGATTTTCAGCTTTCCGTTCTTGAATACGCTTATCTCCCTTCCCTTCCAAGTGAGCTTCGCCACGCCCAGGTTCGGGCTGCACCTCAGCTCCGAAAAACGCCTGCGGTGTACCTCGAGCAGTGAACAGAGCGTTTCAGGATCGATGAATTTTTCAGTTGGTTCCTTTTTGAGCTCTATGTCTGCCATCAACTTTCCTCGCTCGGATGCGCACGGCTGAACGTACATCACAGTTTCTTTTCTCACCCTGAGCAAATCCTGGACCTCTACACCTCTCGAGAGCAAGCAATCGTCCCTGAACTGCGGGATTGATATCTGGCTGCCACTAACCAACTTCACTACCCCTTGGTAACGTCATTTGACTTGCCCGCCAACTTCTCCCTGTACTCCTTCAGCGCTTTCTTCAGCGTCTTGTACGACAGCACGGCGCAATGCATCTTCAAAGCGGGGAGGCCGTCTAGGTTGTCCGCAATTTGCTGTATCGTGATCTTATCAGCTTCGTCTACCGTCTTTCCTTTGGCCAGCTCGGTCGTGATGGAGCCGGCCGCGATGTTCGCCGCGCAACCGAATGAGAGGAATTTTGTGTCCACGATCCTGTCGTTCTCGATCTTCAGGAACATCTTGAACATGTCGCCGCACCGGAGGTCACCCTCGACCACAGTCACCGTCGGGTCCTTCATCTCCCCTATATTTTTTGGGTTTTTGAAGAGCTCGAGCACTTTTTCGGTGTACTTGAGCAGGCTCCGCTCCGTGAATTCGACCGGCATCGACCCACCTCATAGCTCCTCCGGTTTCACCGGGCTTATCTTCCGCAGGTTTTCGATCACCCGCGGCACCACTCCGAGCACGTAATCGATTTCCTCGCCCGTGTTGTACCTGCTGAGCGTGAACCTCGTGGAGCCATGTGCGACCTCTGGCTTGACGCCTATGGCGGTGAGGACATGGCTTGGCTCGAGCTTTCGCGTCGAGCATGCGGAACCCGTGGCGACCGAAATCCCATTCAGGTCCAGGTGCAGCAGAATCGACTCACCCTCCACTCCTTTGAATGAGTAGTTCACGTTCGCGGGGCTGCGTTTCTCTCCCTTGGGCCCGTTGAGCACTACGTGTGGCACGCGTTCCTCTATCCCTACCATAAGCCTGTCGCGCAGCTTCCGCATGTGGCCGACATGTCGTTCTAAACCGTCGAATGCGAGCTCCGCCGCCTTGCCGATGACCCCGACTACCGGATCGTCGAGGCCGAAGA
>CAYMXQ010000043.1:904-6097 GCA_964394495.1 Hadarchaeota archaeon (SeqCode) | reverse complement strand
CTCGGCGTACCCCCTGATCTCCTCGCCTGGGACCTCCAGCTTGTCCTCTTGACCTCCAGGGTAGCGCCCTTCCTCCGCCTCGTAGATTCTGTAAAATGTCGTCCTCCCTATACCTCGGTCAATGGAATCCTTATTCACGATGAGCGCGTCCTCCATGTTGTAACCGCCGTAGCAAGCGATCGCGACTACCAGGTTCTGCCCCGCCGGTCTCCGGTCGAAACCCACCGCATCCATCACCCTAGTTTTGACGAGCGAGACCTGCGGATAGTGTAGGAAATGACCTCTGGTGTCCATGCGGGTGTGGATGCTCGTGGTCGTGAGCCCAAGTGCCTGCTTCGCCATGTTCGCGCCGTACGTATTACGGGGAGACTGGTTGTGCTCGGCGTATGGGACCAAGGCCGCACTTATCCCCAGCATGACCAGCGAATTAGGCTCGAGGTGAGTGTGCTCTGGAGTCAGCTCCTCTTCAGAGACCGAGATGTACGTGTTTTCCTCCTCCTCAGCATCCAAGTATTCCACCACACCAGCCCTGATCAGATCCGGCCACGTCATCTCCCTAGCCTTAACCTTTTCCAGTGTTTCTTGGGTCAGGGCTGGCTTTCCGCCCTCGACGACTATCACTGGCCTGCGCACCCTACCGGCGTCCGTGTTCACCCGGATGTCGCTTGTGTCTTCTCTGTAGGAAACGTTGACTTGCTCGTCTATGCTCCCCTTTCGCCTGTGCCGTCTCAGTTCCTCCGCCAGTATTTTTCCATTATCCGTTATCCCGGCCAAGCGCCCGTTTACGTAGACTGCAGACTTCCCCCTCCGCTCGCTGCCTTTTTCTATCCTTGTGACCCCGAGCCTGTGCATCAGACGCTCGACCTTACCCTCGTCAGTGCCGGTCGAGATCTCTGCCATCAGAGACAAGTTCTTGACCAGACCGCAGTTGGGGCCCTCCGGGGTCTCGCACGGGCATATCTTGCCCCAGTGAGTAGGATGGAGGTCACGTGCTTCAAAGTGAGGTTGGCTTCTGCTGAGAGGGGAGACAACACGCCTGAGGTGGGAAATCGCAGCTATGTAATTGGTCCTGTCAAGAAGCTGGCTCACCCCGGTTCGACCTCCAGGCCAGTTACCCGTCGCCAGGGCGTGCCTTATCCGCTCTGTGAGCACATCCGCGCGCGCGGCAGTACTCAGTTTTAGGTCCCTCCCCCTGGAATTTGCCCTCTCGAGCTGGTACTTTATATCCCTCGTGAGGTTGAGGAAAGCCAGCCTGAATACGTTCTCCAAGAGGTCGCCGGCGAGCTTCAGTCGCTTGTTCGCGTAGTGGTCCTTGTCATCGACCTCCCTCCGGCCGAGCCCAAGATCTACCACCTGCTCAGCCATCCGCCCCAGATAATATGCCTTGCTGATGCGGTCTGCAGGCTTAGAACCTATGTGGGGCAGGAGGTACCTGTCCAAGACCTCCTTGGCGCGCTGCAGACGGTACTCACTGGTCTGTCCAATCGCAACCCTCTTGCCTATCACGTCCAACGCATCTTCCTGTTTTTTGACCTCGGTGGCTTCCTGCAAGTTCTCGATGAGCTCCCGGATAACTTCAGGGTCCTCGGACACTGCCTCCACAATCTCCTTGTCGCTATCCAGCCCCAGAGCTCTCAGGATGACGACGAACGGAACCTGTCCGGGGACCGCGGGGAACGAAATCCGCAACAATCCATCTCGTTTCCGCTCGACGACTACGAGCGCCCTGAACCCGCGCAGTGTCGAGAAGACCTTGGCTACCTCGGTTCCCATTCGCTCGTCGCGCTCGACCAAAATCGAATTGGACGCAAGATCCTCTTGGGCGACGATCACGCGCTCCGAGCCGTTCACGATGTAATAGCCGCCTGGGTCGAGCGGGTCCTCACCCTTCTCCATGAGTTGCTCTTCGTTCATTCCGTTGAGTTTACACTTTTTTGATTTGAGCATTAAAGGCAGTTCCCCGATGTAGACCCTCTCAGCTGGTTGTTCCTGTCCATGTTTAACGATCGACATCTCTAAGAAGATCGGTGCGGTGTAGCTCAGATTGCGCAATCTGGCCTCGCTCGGGAATATCGAGGGGCGGGATCCATCTGCTTCTTTGATTGACGGCTCCTCAAGCTCCGCTCTGCCAAATTTGACGTTTATTCCCTCTATGTCCAATTCTATGCCGCGGATCTCGTCGATCACTTGCTGAAGCCCGTGATCGATGAAATCGTTGTACGAATCGAGGTGCTGCCTGACCAAACCCTTCTCTCTAAAAAATGCTTCGACCAGCGGCCAGGTGTCCTGCACTCACTCACCTATCCCTCAATCACGTGCCTGTAAGTAATCGCCCTGCCGGCTGTCTGGCTTTCGCGGGTGATTTTCAGCACATCGCCCGGCTTGGCACCTATGGCCTCGGCGGCTGGGTCTGAACTTTTTATCAACGGTAGCTGATGGAGGGTGACTTTGTATTTGTTCAAGAGTCCCTCTACTTCTTTTTTTGTCGCAACCTCATGCTTTGGCACGAGCACGTGCCGCCTGATGTCTAGACCTTCCATATTCTACCACCCTTTCACGGACGGGCCCGGAGGGATTCGAACCCTCGACTGCCGGCTTAAAAGGCCGGTGCGCTAACCAGACTGCGCTACGGGCCCCCAGAAGGCGGTGTAAAATCTCCTTTTATCCCTTTCCGTGATTTAAAATCACACGAACGGCTTTTAAGGTTTTCGAATGTGGTGGCTTTGTTGAATAAGTCTTTCTCACCCCCTACTTTTGCAACAAAGCCCACCCCCTAGACCGTTTTAGCCGATTTGGGGACTTTATGAGCAAACTGGACTTTATTAGCAGAGCAAACCCAGATAAAAGGTGGCTCGAAGGATTATACGAAGCGTTTGCGAGATTGATAGAAGAATATGAAAAGATGAAAAAGGAGGCGGTGAGGGGAGATGGTTAGACTTACAAGAACAACTAAGCATGATGTATATTTAATAAGGAAGGGGCATCGTTGGATAAAACAAACCAGCTCTACTATTGACCAAAAAAAGATAAAAGGATGGAATGAACTGTCTCGACAGCGAAAGGGGAAAAAGGAGGAGGCAGAGACGTGATAAGTCAGCTTGCTCCGCTTTGGCTTCTTTGAGCGTCTTGAACTTCCATATCTTCCATCGTTCGCCTTTAGGGTCAGCGGGATCCCAATATCTAATTTGATACCTTTCTTTTCGTTTCTTACGCATTCACATTCACCTCCCCAAATCCGACTTTTTAAACACTTCATCGACTTTTAACAGAAGGCACTTTTGCAACAGATGACCGACTTTTGCAACAGGGGCGACTTTTACAACAAAGCCGAATGTGGTGGCTTTGCACAATAATTGGTTTTCTGAACAAAAATATTAGGCGCCCTGGCCGGGATTTGAACCCGGGGCGGAGCCTCGACAGGGCTCCATGTTAGACCTGGCTACACCACCAGGGCGCAACAGAAACTTGTCGTGGGCTAAATTAAATGTTACCAAAAGTGGTTGGCAGCGTCTCGGGATTCCCGTCCGCTCTCGCAAGACAGTACAACCCGAATCGCTGGCGGGCTTAACTTCCGGGATCGAACGAGACCGGGTGTCTCCCCGCCGCCATGGCCGCCAACCAAGTAAGAAGTCTTGTTCACTCGTGTTAAAAAGCTTGTTGAATGGTCCCGCGGGGGAGACTTCCAATGATATCCGGCTCCGTAAATTTCTTCTTTATAAATAACCTTTGCCCAAAACATTGACGGGGATTCATTTGGTGAGGCTTTCACATGATGTAATAAATTACATTAAAACAGTAAATTTGAGCTATTCGGAAATAATTACCCATGTGGAAAAACAGTGGGGTAGAAAAATTTCTAATGGATTAGTAAGTTATTACAGGGGCAAAAGAGTAGGGCGAATCAAGCCATTTCATAAAGAAAACGTTGGTCAAGCTGAATGGGATTGGCTTGTAGGATTGTACTCCGCGGATGGGTGTAAATTCAAAGATAGAGGAGAGTACATGGCTGTTTTTGCTCTTTCCAAAAATGAACAGGAAATACTCAAAAAATTGCTCGTTATTTTATCAAAGACGTGCCTAAAAGCAAGGGTATGTTTATCAAAAGACAACACATTTTACGTTAAAGTATCTTCCAAGCAATTCTATTTGGCATTACCAAGCAAAAATGAACCTTATTCGCCACAGTTCCCCCTAGCATATCTGGCCGGATTAATGGATGGCGACGGATACATGCAGAAAGGAAGATGGATATTCAGCCAAGCCAAACATCCCCATTTAGTAAGACAAGTGCTTGCCACCGGAGGAAAATACGGGCATATTACAGTTATGGTTCAGAAACCAGCTAACGACAGAAAAATACCCATCTACAGAGTTTCCTTTTTAGAAGATACGAGGAGAAACCTTCTCAAGAGCGATTTTGCAAAATACTCCACTCGCTGCTGGTCTTTACTAAAATCAAAAGAAGGTCCCGCGGGCCGGATTTGAACCGGCGACATTTCCCGGGATCGGTTAGATCCTGTCGGTTTCGGCTTGGGTCTACAGCCGACCACTCTAACCAGGCTGAGTTACCGCGGGACCGAGTAAATCTTAACCTTTTTATTCTTAAGACTTCACCCGAGAAATCCCTAAACTATCTTAATTTCCCAAGACGGACAGGTTTTGTTTCCACCTGCCGCCGTGCAGGGGGAGCTCAGCGACGCCGACTCGTCTCATCGGAAAAATCCTTAGTTCTCAAACTGATTAAAACTAGTCTCGACTAACCTCGATAGGAAATCTGAAAAACGCTGGGACGGATTGACCGCTAGTAGTCACTTTGTAGTGTGGTAGCCAGCAGCCTTTTCACGCGCCACGCGCTTCGCGTATCCCTTCGCGACGAGCTCCATCAGCGCGTTGTTCACCATTCCCTTCGGCAGGTGGGACGCGCGCATGATGTCGTCCGATGTCTTCAAGGTATCTGGACTAGCGGCGCCGAGCTTCTTCAGCGCATCGTAAACTTTCTGGGCGTTCGGCGTCAAATCGGTCATAATCTCACCTCTTTCCTACCCCCTCCTCACGGAGCGGATTTATATTTTTTGCCTTTTACTTCCAGGCTCATGTCCAGCGCTGGGGCGCGCATTGTCATGTAACCGGAGGAGATTATATCAACCCCTGCTGCGGCGAAACTTTCAACGTTCGATGGGTCTATCCCACCCG
>CAYMXQ010000043.1:0-894 GCA_964394495.1 Hadarchaeota archaeon (SeqCode) | reverse complement strand
CAGGACTTTGCCTCGCATGCCCTCGCGTTTGAGCAGACCGATTGCGCGCTTGATCTCAGCAGGTTTCATGTTGTCCAGCATCACGATGCCTGCACCCGCCTTTGCTGCATCGAGAACTTCCGCGGGGTTGCTGACCTCGACCTCGACCCTAGCGCGATCGGCGGCTTTACTGGCGCGACGCACGGCCTCCGCGACAGAGCCAACCAGCCTCAGGTGGTTGTCTTTTATCAAGATATGGTCGCTGAGCCTGTACCGGTGGGGCTTCCCCCCTGCGATCATCACTGCGCGCTTGTCGAAGTACGTTATAAGCGGGGCGGTTTTCCGGGTGGCTGCTATCACAACATTTGGGTTTCTCCGCCTTGCGCGGGTTATTAGCTCCTTCGTGGCCGTGGCAATCCCGCTCATGCGCATCAGCAGGTTCAACGCCACCCTCTCGGTCGCCAAAATTTTCTTAGCCGACCCCTCGAGGCGCATTATCACGTCTCCGGCTTTTACCATAGCACCGTCTGACTTTACCATACTGACTTTGACACCCATCTCGTTGAAAGCTATTGTCGCCTCTGCAACGCCCGCCAACACACCCTTTTGCTTGGCTATGACTTCAGCATGGGCTACAGTATCGGGCCGTATGAGGGCCTCGGATGTCACATCACCAGAGCCCAGGTCCTCCGCAAGCATCTCGCGGATCTTCTTTCTCGCCAGAGCGCTAGTCACGGGCTGCCCTCCCGGATATCTCGAGCATGCGTTCAGTGGCCGCTCTAGCCCTCGTCGCAATATTCGATGGCACCTTAACCACATGCCTCATATCGCGCAGTGCCTTGTAGAGCTTTTGTAGGTTGTGTTTCTTCATCTGCTCGCACACGGCTGTTTCGAGCGCTGGGATGAACTCCTTTT
>CAYMXQ010000042.1:1071-6229 GCA_964394495.1 Hadarchaeota archaeon (SeqCode) | reverse complement strand
AGTTGATTCTACAGAATTTTGGAGAATCAATAATGGGGCGCTGGCAATTTATGGAGAACATGTTCAAGTCGGTTGGGTCAAGCCAGTTTGTCCTGTATCCCGGAGTCGGCCATGAGATGACGACTGAAATGTTGAGCGACGTGGAAACTTTCTTCTCGGAGCAAATAGCGCAACCCACCTAGTGAAAATGTCCTCAATATCTCCAAAATCCTACCTGAATTTGCCTGTAAATTGCGCAAACGTTTCGGTAGAATTAAAAACGGAAAAACGGTAGTGGGCATACCATCCTCCGCACTATTCAGTTTTATAAACAGCATGCTGAAATTCAGAAGAGGTGAAAAAATGCCTGAGAAAAAGTCCGCACCAATCAAAATGAGTGAGATAAGACATACCATCGCGACATCGCTTGGCACCGCTTTCGGTATCGTCATCGGTATGATCTGGACCCAAGTCGTAATGTCTGGCTTTGCCACGGCAGGGATTTCCTTGACGGCCGCTGGTACGAGTTGGGGGCAGTGGACGATGTTCGTGGTCACCGCCGTCGTTGTTACATTGATGTGCGTGGCCGCGATAGTGCTGATCGGGAGATGGGGCGGTAAGAAATAGCTTCCGCTGCCTGAATAGACATGGACTTTCCAACAGGCGCACGCTTACTCTATTTTTTCTTCTTTACCTTCGCAATTCTTTCTATTTCCTTCAGCCGCTTGCTCCTGTCCCCAAGCTTGCCGCGCACTTTGTACAGCTGCTCGGTCCTTCGTTCGGCCTTCTTACGGGTGGCTTTCAGCTTTCCCCTAGTGAGCCGTAGCTCCACTTCCTTTCTCTCCTTCTCTTCCTCAGTTCTCCTTAGAGCCATCTCTTTCTGCCTTAGCCTCGCCGCTTGCTCCGCCTTCTCCTCAGTCAGGGTCTCGACCTTTCGAACATACCCCCGAAGCAACCTGCGGGTGTGGACCCCATAACCGACCAGCAGCAGCCCTATGAACACGCCGACGCCGCTGACGATGTAGTTGGTGGCCCACGAGAATATCCACTGCCGGTTCGGGGTTATGTCAAAATACGTAAGCACAATGAAAATCGCTCCAAGCGCCACGAGGAAAGCCCCGACGCCTATGCTCGCGCTCCCCACACTTTCCTTTTTGACTATCTTGGTCCCCGACATCATGTTGGTTGCTACGTTTAAAATGATTTTGGGCCATGAGCGACATCAAAATATTTTCCGGAGCATCGCCAGCGATTCGACTACCATATCAGCCTTTTCCTTAACTCCCCAATCCCTACGCTTGACCCATATAGTCCGCATTCCCGCCGCTCTGGCTCCCTTGATGTCCGTGAAAGGTTTGTCCCCGACCATCACACAATCTTTCACACGTAAACCGAGTTTAGACGCAGCCAGCAAAAACGGCTCCGGGCTGGGTTTGGCGCTGGGCGTATCGTCGCCGCCTATGACCACCACATCGAAGAGCTCGATGAAAGGGAGACGCTTCAGCCTCTTGCTCTTCATCCCTGGCTTGCCGTCCGTGTCCGTGATGAGGCCCAGCTTGTAACTTTTCCTCTTGAGATAGTTCAGAGTAGATTCTGCGTCCGGGTATGGCTTGTACGCATCCGAATACACTGCCCAGTACAGCTCCGTAAGTTCTCCCATCAACAGGCTGGGAACCTTTTGCTTCAATCCGAGCTCGGCGAGAAGGATTGGCCACCACTCGTCGCGGTCGTATTTGGTTTGCATGTTCATCCTGTCGTCGAAAGCGTCAAGCTTAGAGCGCACGGCGGCCTCGTCCATGCTGACGCCGTGCTCGCCGAGATAATCTCTCAACCGCTTGGATACCGTAAGATGTGCTGCATCTAGGCCGGAATGCGAGTCGGTGAGGGTCGAATCCAAGTCAAACAACACGGCCTTTATCCCGCGCATCAAGCTCAAATCCTCCCTTCCCCACCACAGAACTTAGTTATGTACTCCACAGTTATCTGTGCCGCGCGTTTAAGGGCTTCTTCATCTATCCCGGGCGCTCCGCATATAAGCAAAATGACATTCCTCGTCGTCTCTGTTAACTTCGTGTCGTCCGCATCTCGATAAGGGTAGATCGCAATTAGCTTTTCCGAGTCAGACACCACCACCTCGTTACCGTCCAGCACCATCGGCTTCTCCATCCCTATCCCCCTGAACTCCTCCCCTTTGCGTGCCAACCTCAATAACAAATCCCCCTTGATCCTGTCCGCGTCGAACGCGCCTATCGAGATGCATGTCTTTATCGAGGCCAGGTTGTAGGCGTCCACCAGCGTGTTGATGGTCGGCAGCGGCTTGCCTGTCAGTATCCTCCGTATGAGCGCCTCGGCCGCGGGCCTGTTTTTCGTGGGGTCGATTCCGATGCGCCAGAAAAAGTCCCGGTACGCCCTGAAAATTGGAACATCTTTCACCGTCTCGAGGTTGTACGTGCGCTTTACCTTCTCGATTACTTTTTCCTTGAATCGCCGTAACTCCCCCTTTTCTTTTTCGACTTTCACGCCATCGACACGACATACTAGGACTTGTAGTTCCGGAAAGTGCCCCTTCAGTTCAGGTTGAATATTAATTGGCATGTGTTTCCTCTCCCTTCGACCAACCTATTTTAGACCCTCGATTTAAATTAGAATAGATGAAGTTCACCTCCAGGGAGACGGCATTCCTTAAGCGAAACGAGGTCTGCAGGCTGGCGACCGTTTCACGAGATGCAATGCCCCATGTTGTTCCTGTTTGTTATCTCTTCCACGAGGGACACTTCTACATCGCGACCGATTACGACACTAAAAAATACAAAAACGTGCGCGAGAACCCAAAGGTCTCATTAGTAGTGGACACCTACAAACCGCACAAGGCGGTCACGGTGGAGGGAGAGGCCGAGATCTTGGAGAGGGGCGAGGAGTTCAGGCGCATCCGCGAGATGTTTTACAAAAAGTTCGACTGGGCTAGGAACGACCCCTGGGATGAGGGAGAGTCACCGATCCTACAGGTAAAGCCTCTGAAGAAGTCAAGCTGGGGGATTTGAGTCATCTCTGCGGTTCGATGATCACTTTGATGGATTCTTGTTCCCAGGGATGGCTTACCAAATAGAACCCTTTTATTGTATCGCCCAATCCGAACCTGTGTGTTATCATATCGCGCACATTCACCCTGCCAGCACGAATCAGCTCCAAGGCGTCAATGCAGTCTGCAGGGCTGGCTGCATACGAGGTGGTGATAATTACTTCAGTTCGCCAGAACAGTTCATTAATGGTGTATGGGATGGCGACACCTTCTTTTGCACCTGCAAAGAAGAGCACCGTGCCTCCTTTCTCCACAGATTTCAATGCCTGAGGGATAAATGCACCGCGACATATTATAACCAAATCAGCTAGTCTTCCGTCATTGACCTCTCGCAGTGTAGCTGGAACATCGCCCTCAGCATTTATTACGCTCTCAGCTCCGAATCTTTTTGCATCTCTCATTCTGTGTTCTATTGTATCTGCGGCTATTATTCGACCTGCACCTGATGCTGAGGCAAGGTTGATATGTAACAAGCCTGATATGCCGCAACCAACAACGAACACACTTTGATCTGGTCGTAAGCGAGCCTTCTTTTGACCCCGCACTACGCACGCCAATGGCTCAGTGAATGTAGCCTCCTCGAAACCGACCCCATCTGGTATCGGAAAAACTCCTCTATCCACATTGATGGGGGGGAGTCTGACATATTCTGCGAAACCTCCCGGGTAGAAATGCGTACGCTTTTGAAGCGTTTCACACGCCGTATGATTTCCGCTCCTACAGTAATAACATGTATTGCACGGTACATGGTGCGTTGCCGCAACCCTATCGCCTATCTTATATTTATCAACACCCTCCCCAACCTCCACAATCTCTCCCGCAATCTCATGGCCAAGCACCAAAGGTACCTTGTCTCTGCGGTACCACTCGAGCACATCACTACCGCAGATGCCGCTCGCCTCAACCTTCACCAGCACCTCTCCCGGCCCAATCTTCGGCTTCGGCATCTCCTCCAAACGGATATCCTGATTGCTATAGTACATGGCAACGCGCATGAACGCTTTTAACAACTACGAATTAAAGGATTTTTCGGCGGCTTTCAAAATTTTACCAGAGCTTTTTCGAAATCCTTTACCTTTGGCGGTTTCCCGGGAACTATGATGTGCCCCTCCGCCTTCAGATGTTTCGCCTGTGCTTTCACGCCGCCTGGATATTTCTCATTTAGCTCTCCTTTGGATTTCAAGGTACGCCAGTATGGAGTGACGTTTTTCTTCCCTTCCGCCGCAGCTTCCTCAGCCGCGTGGGCCGCGATCCAGGCGAAAATCCCTGTAGTTATGGGGCAACCGATTGTGGCGCCGTGCTTCTTGGCGAGCTTCTCACGTATTTGATTTATCGTAGTGACTTTGCCCTTCGGGACCTTTCTCATCAACTCGTCGACTTCCCTCGGCGCTGGGATGACAACGGTGCCCGTCCCCCACCTCTTGCTCATCTTACCTGTGATCTTCTCGACTTTAGGGAGACCTTTGTCATCCGCCAATTTTTCCCGGCATGATTTTCTAACGTTTTTACCTGCCACTTTTGGCCCTCTCAAAAACTTCTTGCGCTTCCTTAGGTTTTGCGTTCTCGTGGATGATTGCCCGTATCGCCTTGGCCATAGGAGCCGGGTGGTCGTGTTGCCATATGTTCCTGCCGAGGTTCACGCCAATGGCCCCCTTCTGAATCGAATCGTACACCCAGTTGAACACCTCGATCTCTGTGTCGGCCTTAGGACCGCCGGCTATGACTATCGGCACGGGACACCCGCGCACCACCTTCTCAAAGCCCTCCTCGCAGTAGTACGTTTTCACCACGCGTGCTCCCAGCTCAGCCGCGATCCTGCTGGCTAGGGCGAGATACCGGGCGTCGCGCTTCCCCAATTCAGTCCCAACTGCCGTGACCGCCATCGCCGGGATGCCGTACTCCTCGCACTCGTTCACGAGGTTCGAGAGGTTTAGCAGCGTCTCGTGCTCGCGTGTGCTGCCCACGAAAATCGACATTGAGACCGCGCTGGCGTTTAGTCGTAGAGCCGCCCTGACTGAGGTGGTGACGCCCTCGGGCTCGAGCGTGGCCAGCATGTCGCGGAAGCGGTCGAAGTGGAGCTCGACCACGGCGTCCCGGTCG
>CAYMXQ010000042.1:0-1061 GCA_964394495.1 Hadarchaeota archaeon (SeqCode) | reverse complement strand
GGCGTTGAGTCGTATGGCCTCTCTGACTGAGGTGGTGATGCCCTCGTGGTCAAGCTCATCCTTCCTAGCCATGCTGGTTCCGCCAGAGACCCGTAGGATGACGGGCTTTGTGCCTGTGGGGTCGACGCAAGAGCGGAGTATCCCCCTTGTGAGCATTATTGCGTCCGCGTATGGTAAAATGGGCTCGATGGTCTTGTCAGGTTCCTCCAGTTTACTCGTGGGGCCCTGGAAGTACCCGTGGTCTATCGGCAGGAACATCGCCCTTCCGTCCTTCTGGATGAGGTGCGAGAGCCTGTTCTTCATGCCCCAGTCCATCTGAATACCTCCCTTACCTCTCAGGTCTGACTATTAAATATCCTTTTTCAATCAGCCAGTGGTGGAACTCCCATGTGGTGTATTTGCAGCCCATCCTGCATGTCCCCCTTATCCGCTCGTACTCCTCGGAGCCAGGCTTCTGGGCGTTCAGCTCAAGTTGCACTGGGCACTTCACGTCGTTGCAGAACTCGCGCTTCCTGTAATCCACGTAGCCTTCTATCGCCATTTGTTCACCTTGTCCTCACACAATACGTTTTAGACCTTAATATTTATCATGAGTGTAAACGGAGTATGGTCGTGGTGGCAGGATGACTGAGAAGACTAGGAAACTCATAGTGCTCCTGATAGTACTCATCTTCATACTTTCGATGGCAATTCCGGCCCTCATCGTATTACTGACGTAGAAGCTTATTTTATCTTGAAGCCGGAAAACTAAATCGTGCGGCGGTGGTCCAGCTTGGCTAAGGAATTTTCCGCCAATAGACTCAGGCCCTCCAAGGCAACGAGGTGAGCCTGTAACGCGGGTTCGAATCCCGCCCGCCGCACCACATCTAGGTCCAGGACATCGGCCAGGGCACTAACTCGCGCCTCTCCTTCTGGATGCGCCTGAACCAGTATATCGTGAGAATCGCCGCAGCCAGCAACACTGCACTGATGAGAGTGATCACCAAGTTTGGATTCCTCTCCACCGTCCTTCCGCTCGCCAGCACCGTGAAGTTCTCAGCGTGGATGTCCAGGTCCCCGCC
>CAYMXQ010000041.1:4874-6310 GCA_964394495.1 Hadarchaeota archaeon (SeqCode) | reverse complement strand
GATGTAAACGTATCCCAACAGACCTATCGACACGGCTAACGCGGTAAGTATCACTAACCCAAGCGTGCGTAGAGCCGGCATACAGATCTACACCAACGTGAGTTCAAGAGTAGCGGTCTGCTCCGTGTCGTCAGTGCCGGTTCCCCTTATCGTCAGCGTCGTCGTCCCTGCCGTTGCGTCACTGCTCACGCTGATCGTCATGGTTGAGCCAAACGCTGGCATGCCGCTCGCTGGCGAAAAGCTCACGCTCACGCCCGTAGGCTGTCCAGTCGCGCTGAGCGTCACAGTCTTATCGTAAGTTCCAATTTTGCTCACGGTCACCGTCACGTTCTTCGTGTTATCGTCGCCGCCTGGTGCCGGTATCCCTATGGTAGTGCTGTTCGGTGAGACGCTCACGCTGAACGAGAGCATCTGCTGCGTCCCTTTGCCGGCCCACATGTACACCGTGTACCCGATGCCGAGCCCTATAACAAGAAGCACTATGCCCGCGAATATCTGCATCGCTAGGGGTTCAACGCCACGCTCGTCACACAGGAATCTCTTTCCCATCTATCCACCTCCCACTGTTATCATCGTAAGTAAGAATGTCGTCGCGGTAAATATGATTGCCGAAACGAGCACGGACTTTGATACCGCGGACCAAAGCTCGACCCTGTCGCTGCCTGCCCTGATGTTGGCGATGTAGCGGGCCACGATGGCGCCCAGCGCCACAGCGGTCAGTCCCATCACAAGCCGGAGAAGCGCCAGCTCCCCAACCTCCATCGCGCCAAGCAGGAAAGGCATACCCGTCACACCTGCTGCGGCAGTCTGCGCAGCTATAGTGAATTTCATACCGGACATGAAATCCATCACCCACACAGACATCGCACAGACGACCGGGATGAGAACAACTGCGACGAGCCAGAGGTTCCCCATGGCCTCGTCCACCCGCTCTCGGAAGCGGCGCTCTACGCGGTGCAGCGTGCGCAGGAACTCGGCCGCCATCATGCATGCCCGCCCGGCAGCCGCCTCGCTGTCCCGCCGGATGCGGGAGATCACTCCGAGGAAGCTCCTTATCAGGGGATTGTATATGCGCTTCCCAGCGCCGCGTTCGAAGAGCGCCTGGTACATGTCGACCCCGTATCGCTCCATCGTAGCGCTCGTGCCCTTGAGTTGCTCGGCCAAGGGCGACCCGGCCATCAGCTCAGCTGCCTCGTTCATCGCCTGAGCCACGGGCTTTCCGTCGAGCATGCGCGAGCCCATCGTGTTGAGGGCGTTACCCCAGTCCGCCAGCTTTCGGCGCTCCTCCTCCCTGAGTTTCGCACGCCTCGAAGAGTAGAGATAACCGTGAACGGCTATTGCCCCAGCCGTTGCCCACACGAGCCAGAGCGTCGTGAAGCTCATGGTCACCACTCCGATGAAACCAGTCTTGAAACCTAACAGGTAGAGCACCCCAG
>CAYMXQ010000041.1:3076-4864 GCA_964394495.1 Hadarchaeota archaeon (SeqCode) | reverse complement strand
CCAGGCAATGCTAGCAAGGCGAAGACGAGCACAGGGGGTAGCAGTGCCGGCACATTTCTCCCGAGCAACTTCACCTTTCCGCGCGGTGGCAGACGGGGGTCATCCGCGGGTATCTCAGGCAGTTGGATGGTGATCGGTCTACGTTTTCCCATATAGAGCGTGAATGTCAGGAACGCAATCACGAGGGACGCCGACATCAGGAAGAAGAACTTCAGGTCGACAAACTTCATCCCTATCACCCCGAACACGGGGGAGAGCCCCACCACCCCGATTATCGCTAGGGAGCTGAACGTCAGGAATGCAAGGGTGGGCATCATCAGGCTGTTAAGGCGCCAGGTCAGCTGCTCCTCAGCTCCCTCAAGCACTCGCTCTGGCGCTTTGGCGACATCGGCGAGGCGCGCGGCTTCGTCCCTAGTGCCAGTTGAGCGGAGCAAGTCGAAGATCGCCTGGCGCGTACTGTCGTCGATTTTTCCCCAGTCGTTCGCGACCACGGTGAGGAGATGACGCACCGTTTCGTATCGTCTGCGCTCGTCGAGATCGAGCAGGCCCTTCTGGAGATCCTCCGCCAGCTTTCCTTCGCTCGAGTCAGCCGCGTTGATTACCGCACCGCGAATGTCCGGTCGGTGATACAGCAGGAAGCTCAACAACATGACGGTGCTTATCGCTTGGCTCTGTGCCTCCGTCTTGCGCGAGGCTGCGAGTGATGAGGGGTAAGATTGAAATGCCAGCAGACACAGCCCACCGAGCAGGAGTCCTAGGAGGGGCAGGTAGAACATCCCCATCAGGTCGCCGCTCGAAAGACTGAACCCGAGCCAGAGTGAAAGGGTCGGCACTATGGGGGCGAATATAGCGAGCAGCATGCCGGCGGCCCATTCGTCTGCCCCGACCATGAGTTTGGCATCTTTCAAGTCGCGTAGGGTTTGCTCACTCAATTTCGTCTTTTTCGTCAACCCGCCGAAGACTCGCTTCCCCGCCCCGCAGAACCGCTCGTAAAAGTTCCTCTTCCTAGCTCCAGTTATCCTATCGAGGGCGGAACGGACGTCGCTTGGTATCGGGAAGCGCTTCGGCAGCGGCTTCAGAGTTTTTTCAGCCAAGCTTGCCACTCCTTCATCACCTGCTTGTAATTGGGTGCGTTGCGCTTGACTGAGGAGAAGTAGGCATTATAAGCTGAACTGATGAACGGCAGCTCGAGGTAACTCGGGTCCTTGCTCTTCCTCGCCAGTGCCAGCAGGTCGGACTTCATGCGCGCCTCGGCTATTATACTCGTGAGTAGCTCGTCTTCGTCGATGGCGAGTCGCTTGCAGAGCTGCGGTATCAGCTGGCTGCCACCGCGTTCGGGCGGGAGGAACTTTACCCTCTTCGCTACCTTGACAACGTCTATCTTCGACAGGTCCTTCTCGTTCAGGCGTCTGATCAGTCTCTTGTTACCCGCGAGGAGCTTTTCTGGCACGAGGGTGTCGTGCTTCCGGTCGTCGACGAACAGCTCGGAGTACTTCGGTTCGTCTCTCCAGTCCTTCAGCACCTCGGCCACCTCTACCACTCGTCTGATGGTGCCGCTCGGGGTCGAGAAACGGGCCGTGCTGATTATGAGGTCTATGTACTTGAACGCGGCTTCGTGCAGCTCCATTATGTGCACGATCAGGTCGAACATCTCCCGCTTGCTCCTGGCATGGAAGCTTGCGACGACGGGTTGTGAGCCCTGCCTTGCCGCGGCACCGAGCGCTGCTTTCACAGCCTCAGCCGCCCGGACTTCGGTGATCAACCAGTAGCTCGCACCACCTCTCAGAA
>CAYMXQ010000041.1:0-3066 GCA_964394495.1 Hadarchaeota archaeon (SeqCode) | reverse complement strand
CGGAGACCCGCACGTTCGCCAGCTTGTACCCATGTGACACGAAATCATCGATGTGCAACTCCTCTGTGTCCTGAAAAGCGACGATTCGCTGTTGTGGACCGATCTCCGGGATGTACGTCTCTACCTGTGAGGTCTTCGCAGTCCCCATCTCCCCGATGACGAACGCGCTCGAGCCAAGGCGTAGGATGTTTCCGAGCACCGAGCTCGCAAGCGGGGTCAATGTGCCGCGCTCTAAAAAGAGGGGTTGCGTCCAGGGCTTAGAGCGACGCCTGCGTATCGCGATCTCAACGCTGCGTGACCAGATGGCAGGGTATCGGCTGAGGAAAAGACGCATCCCGAGCTCTGGGATCTCGGCGTCGAGCTGCGGGTGAACTTCGTCGAACGCTGTGCCCAGCCTTGAGGCGAGTGTCTCCCCGAGGCCGAGCAGGGCAGGAGTGGTCAGGAATATCCCAGTCTCGAGCTTGCCCCAGCGCTCGTGTTCTACCGTGATTGGCTGGAGCTCGGGTGGGGCCGGTATGTAGATGTCGGTGATCTTATCGTCGTGGCCAAGCGGCTCGAGCACGCGGTATGTGAGCCATCCCGCCATGAGGTCTGCCATCTTCCGTAGCTCGGTCGTTGGCACAGTGCTTTCCTCTTCCCGGAGCATGTGGAGCAGTGTGTTGTACCAGTCCTCGGCGAACGAGTGCATACGACTTGAATACGCGAACTTGGCGTGCCCCGGGGCCTCCTCTATTTCGACCCTGAACGCAGCATCTAGGAGTTCGAGCTGTTCCGTAGGCATTTTGAACTCTGGAAGCTCCAGCTCGTAGAATGGCACCGGGCTGTTCTCCCTCTCATATATCTTGACTTTACCGCGTTTGTCTGACAGCTCGTAGCTTTCGATGAGGCGGGTCTTGGATGGGACCGGGTGCCAGACGCCCTCGACGAAGAAAGGCCTGAGGCGTGAGACGAAGACGTCGTCGTAGTTATTCTGAGAAAGGCGCCTGAGGACATCCACGCTCTTCAACGTGGCCTTTATCGATCCAGCGAGTTTCGTGAAGTGTTCTTCGGTGCAGCTCTTACACTCACCCTTGAGTTTTTTTCTGGCGTCCGCGACCACTCCATCGAGAGGGGAGAGGTCGTGAGGGTTCGTGAGGACACCGTCGAGCACCCCCATCACAGCAGCGAGGCGGCCGTCTATGCATTTTTTACAACCCTTCTCCTCCTTCGCCGCGTAGAGGGTGCGGTCAAGCGCGAGCTGCTCAGCTGCCGCGATCGTCCTCGCCAGTTTCGACAACTCTCGCGAGCAGTAAATCCTACAGACAGCTTTGATCAGAATAACTTGGTCGACCTCGCTCTCAGTGCGAAGCCTGCCTAGGACGCATTTGCGACATCTCGGGTCGGTGAGCGTGCTGGGAGCCTCACAGCCGTGGCAATCGAACTCGGCCACCCTCAGCGGGCCAGAATCCTTCACCTCAAAGCTTGCCGGGCATATCAGGCAAATCCCAACTACCATCTACGCATCAAAATAAAAACTAAACTATGCCGCTAGCGCACATAGGATAAAAAGAAAAATACGTCCAGCGACTACATCAGCAGACCGGTGTTGGCATGAAAATAGGCATCATCGGGCTTCAGGGCGCAGTCAGCGAGCACATAGAGGCCACAAAGCGGGCCATGCAAAAGCTTGGCGTTAGAGGCGAGGCCATCTTGGTCAGCAGGCCTGAACAGCTCGATAGCGTCAACGGGATCATAATCCCTGGCGGTGAGAGCACGACGATAGGAAAACTCATGAAACGAACTGGGACATTCGAGCGAGTCAAAAGGCTCGCGGAGAGCGGGACGCCTGTGCTGGGTACATGCGCGGGGCTCGTCGTGATGGCCAAGCGCGGGGACGAGCAGGTGATGCGGACCGGGCAGCCTCTGCTGGGCCTGATTGACATAGCGGTTGTCAGAAACGCCTTCGGCCGGCAACGTGAGTCATTCGAGGCAGACCTAAAAATCCCTCTACTAGGGGAGAAACCTTTCCCTGGTGTGTTCATCCGAGCGCCAGCCGTGGAGGAGGTCTGGGGCGACGCGGAGATCCTGGCGGAATTCCGTGGGAAGATAGTGGGAGTACGCCAGAGAAACCTGACAGCGGTGGCTTTTCATCCTGAGCTCACCCACGACACCCGGCTTCATGAGCACTTTCTGAGAATGTGTCAGAAAAGATGAATGTTTCAGGTGGTGGACCGGGCGGGATTTGAACCCGCGACCTCTCGCTGTTTCGGTCGCCATGCGAAGCGAGCGTTCGTGCCACTGAACTACCGGCCCCGATATCAAGTATGCCCACATGTTTTATAAGCACGCGAGGCGATTAAGTTGAGACACAAAGGGCTTTTCTAGAAAAAGCCAACGGAAACGGCTGAGCCGTTTCTTGGTTTGTGTCCAAGGAAAAAAAAAGGAGAGTATAGAATGGCATACGGTAGAAGGTTCGGTGGGCCGAGAAGTTTCGGACCGCGCGAGACACACAAAGTGACCTGCTCCGACTGCGGTGCAGAGTGCGAGGTCCCATTCAAGCCTACCGAGGGCAGACCCGTTTACTGCAGGGACTGCTTCCAGAAACGCCGAGGCCCGAGAAGGGGCCCGTGAGTTTCTCTGGACAGGCAGAATTCTAAAGCTGCTTGCATAGGCCGGTGAAAACTGGCCAATAGATCTAATTTTTGTTTTTTCAATCGCCTAGCGTTAGCTATCAAGCGATAAAGTTTAAAAGAGTCCCAGCATAATTGGAGAGAGGTGGATGGATTGCGCGGATGGGCCATACTCGCAGGGATCGCAGTTTTAGTCGTAATCCTGCCGGTAGTCGCTCTAGGAGGATATTTCGGTCCATTGGCTCAAACGATTGGGAAAGTAATACTCACCATAGTGGCCATCCTCGCCATGGCAGGTTTTGGACTGTTCGGTTACATCTGCATAAGGGCTCAGGCCAGGAAGTGGGGAGTCGGCCTAGTAGTTGTCGCAATACTGTGTCTTCTATTGATTTTCTGGCTGTGGACAGGAAAGCTTTTGCTGGTCATCTAGCACGGGTTAAAGACAGTAAGAGGCTTA
>CAYMXQ010000040.1:2696-6337 GCA_964394495.1 Hadarchaeota archaeon (SeqCode) | reverse complement strand
TTAACAACTGCTGGCTCCTTGACTGACCAACTTTCCTTACCAGTAGTAACATCAAGAGTCAAACGAGAACCCGAGTCTGGCGTCCAAGTTATACCATCAATCGTGAAAATGGATCTTATTGAATTGTCCTGTGGCGCGGGAGCATAAAATCTGTATCCTCCGGGGACGGGGATGCCGTTCGTCAGTATGCCCAGAGTTATTCCGTCGCTGGTAAATGTTTTCAACTCATCAAAAGTGAACGTTTTTCCATCTGAAGACGTGGCGTGCCAGCTCTGATTGGGTGGCCCCCCGCCGGCGAATAAATGCCAGGTACTGCCAATGAGAAGGGTCGATGGATCTATCACTAGCTGGCCAGGTCTTGAAAATGCAACTCCTTTCTTCGTGAAGTTAATCCCATCTACTCCTTCCGCGTAGTATGTCCTTGCGCCTTGCCCGTCATTTGGGTCAGATGTGATGTAAAGTCTGAAAGTGCCGTCTGATAAAAGTTGAATGTCGGGGTCTACTGGTTCACTCATCCCATCGAAACCAGCGAGTATTAATTTTTTGTAAATCCAAGTGTACCCTCCGTCAGTTGATATTGCCACAACTGTTTTGTTTTGCTCAGTGCCAACGGTCCAGCCAGTGTAGTAAAGATAAATCCATCCTTTGTTATCTTGTACCAAATCCGACACGTCGCCTTGGTCGATACTAACTTGACTCGTGCGCGTGAAAGTCAGCCCGTCGGTGGATGTTGCACTCATCAGCCGGAGGTTCCAAGGACCATGCTCACCCGGACCGGTCGTCTTGCCAGTTGGTGGGGCAAAATCGCTCGTGAGGGTGCCGCCTCCGGGTTGGTTCTCTGGAGGAGGCTGGTTCTCCTGCGGCCCAGTAGTGTCTGGGCCAGCGCTTGGTTTCAGCAACAATCCCCCGCCGATGCCCGCGATGATGACAATCGCGATGACAACTCCCACGGCCACGTTAAGTTTCATTTTCTGTGCCTGCCCTCCCGTCTTGTTGTTTTATCCTTTATGTTGTTATACATTCTTCAGCTCAAAACAGGTTCGTGGGAGGCCTTCACCTCGTCCAGCCTGGAGTGGTGGGGCCGCCAGGATTTGAACCCGGGTTTGCGGGTCTCTTCACACCGCTCCAATGGGTCATCATCCTTTCGTCAGTAGACCCACAACGGCCACTGGAGCCCGCCGTGTTGCCAAGCTGCACTACGGCCCCACCTGCATCTAGTTTTATCCTGTAGCTTAAAAATTCTATAATCATTAGCCACTAAATCGGCTATATTAGGGGCTACTGCCACTCACCCGCTAAGAACTTTTTCACTCGCCCGGCGTTCTTAGATAGACTCGAAACTCCAACTCCCACTACGCGAGCAACTTTATCTAGTGTGACCTTCTCGCCTGCTGAACCCGCCGCTGTGTAAAGCACAATCGCGGCCAAGAAAAGTGGCGATTTTGACTGGGTAAATTTCAGCGGGAGTTTTCTGCGGAACCTATAGGCGTTCTCGACAGTTTCCCTAGAGAGCCCAAGTTGCGTGGCGAACCGGTTTATGTAATCATCGGTTGAGATGCGCGGCAGTTTCAGCTTCAGCTCTCGTGTGAGCAACTTGATGAGCTTCCGAAAATTACGCGCTGTCCAACGTTTGGCCCCGAAACGCGCGGCGACCGCCTGAGTTATCTCGCCCTCTGTGCGGGGAAGGCGCCTCACCCTGCATGTGATGAACACGAGCGCCGCCAGGACCTGATGGAGGTCCCTGCCCGCGGTTATTCGCTTTGCTCTCGCCCGACGGTAACTCACGCTCACTTCGGCCTTCAGTCCCTTGGGAATAGCCAGCTCCTCGCATAGTTTGTCCAGCTCCACGAGCGCCTCGCGCAGGCTCCTGTCCTTCCAGCTTCCGACCCTAGAACGCTGCTGTAGCCCGCGCAATCGCCTGAGACAAGCGCGCCAGCTGGGAGACACGTCCTTGGGCACGCTGAACCTACTTCCAAGCCCAAGATCATGCTGCGTCACATCCACGCCTGAGGTAACGTCTGCCCTCTCACGCCCCCCGTCTACACCCCTCCGCCACTCCGGCCCTGGCTCCGACAAGCGTTCCAATATCACCAAACCGCAACGCGTGCACACCTGCTCCCCTTTGATTTGGTCGTATATGACCGCAGAACTGCTGCACGAGGGGCAGCGCATCGAAAAGACCTCGCAGCGCTTCACTTCAAAGTGAGCGCCTTCTCCACTGTTTCCCGCCCAAAAACCCGCGCGATTTCTTCGTCCCTCAGCAAAACACCGAGCGCGCCGTTTGGGTCGAAGCCTGAGAACACGTCGATGAAGGCACGTTGGAGTTTGGGCTTTCCTTTCAGCGCATGTATGATCGCGTCAATCTTTCGATCCTGAGAGACCCTCAGCGAGGATTGCAGAAGTTTACCTATCCTGAAATCCTGTCCAAACTCGGCTCTCCAACTCCGATCATACTCAGACAATCGATCCCTCGAAACATCCCCATCAGTGACCGCGTCCACCGCGATTTTGCCGGCGATCTCCCCGCAGCGTAAAGCGTACCGCAGCCCCTGGCCCGACAGCGGGTAAATCTGACCGGCTGCACCCCCCACGGCGATTATTCCGTCGGCGCAGGTCTGGCTCAACGGGCCCTCGAGCGGCAATTGGCTTCTGAACGCGGCCACTGGCACCGCGCCAGCGAGCCTCGGTGGGGCGTACTTCCCTATGAACTCGTCCAAGGCAAGGTCGGGGTGTATGCGTATCCCGTTGATCCCTGCCATCGCGAAACCTTTTTCCATTTGGTAGATCCAAGCATGGCCCCCTGGGGCGAAGTAAGATGTGAAGATGAGCTCCGCGCTTTTTTCGTCCTTAACGTTCGCCATGAGGTACTCGTTGCTGAACGCCATGAGTTCACGTTTCCAGTGACCTTTCAGAACCTCCCGGAGGAACATACTCGACCATTCCCCTCCGGCCCCCGTCGCGTCCACCACCACCTCACCTTCTATATGCTCCGACCAACTCCCGGCCCGGATATTGATTCCCCTCAGAACACCATTTTTCATTAAAGGTTCCATTGCTGGCGTATTCAGCCAAATTTCTGCGCCTTTCGCTGCTGCCTCCGCCGCCAACAGCTTGTCGAATTTGCGCCTGTCCACCATCGATCCAAAATCGCCCCGAACAATCAGCTCACAATGCGGAGAACGTAGCTTTATTTCCCTCAACGCCGTGACAACGGCGCGCCTCAGCTTCGAGTTCAAGAGGTCTTTCGGCACCCAGCTCGCGGACCGTGTCTGACCCCCGATCTGCGCCTGCATCTCAAGGAGTAAGACCTTGCCCCCCTCGGACGCTGCTGTCGTGGCCGCGGCCAGACCGGCTGGACCGCCGCCCGCCACGATCACATCGTAATTCTCGACCATTCTCCCAACTCATTTTTAACGGCTGTAGTTTATAAGTGAGAAAATTCTGGCCCCAGTAGTATTTTAGTAGATTGAAAACTGAGGGTTTAAATGACTCTCATGCGCATCATAGCTCTCGCCTCCGGCAAGGGAGGAGTTGGGCGGACCACGATCGCCGCAAACCTTGGCGTGGCACTTTCAGAACTTGGAAAGTCGACCATAATCATCGACGCCAGCATAACGACCCCTGACCTCGCTCTGCTCTTC
>CAYMXQ010000040.1:0-2686 GCA_964394495.1 Hadarchaeota archaeon (SeqCode) | reverse complement strand
TGCTCTTCAAACTCGAAAAATCCGTGTATTCTATAAACGACGCCCTAGCCGGAGAAGCTTCACTGTCAGAAGTGTTATACGCAGGACCGAAGGGCGTCAAAATCGCCCCGGCCGCAGTGACCCTGGAACAGATCAGGAAAACCAGCCCGGAGCACCTGCCAGAACTCCTTCGCGGAGTTCCAGAAAACACCGACTTTGTGATCGTAGACGCTCCAAGCGGTCTCAGGAGGGAAACTATCTCGGCCCTCCGCGCTGCGCGAGAGGTGCTGCTCGTGGCCACCCCAGACATAGTCTCCATATCTGACTGCATGAAGACCCGCCTCATAGCTGAGTTCTTGGGATTGACCCCAATTGGTATCGTGTTGAACCGTGTGCGAGGCGAGGAGTTTGAGATAAGGGAAAAAGATATCAAGACGATCCTGAACCTCCCAGTACTGGCTGAAATCCCAGAGGACGGAAACGTGAAACAGGCCTTGAACGAGGGAAAGCCGCTGATTGTGTCGGACCCGAAATCCACTGCGTCGAAAGCGATCATGGGTCTTGCAAAAAGGCTGATCAGGGGAAAGGGTTCCAAGACATGATTCCACTGCCCTTTTTATAGCGCTGCTAAAAGTCTATTGTGGTGTTCGATTGCGACGCTTCAAACGCCGCAAAAAGGAAAAAAAGGGGAGCGGAAAGGATAGGGAACGAGAGCAGGAGGAGCTTGAAAGCCTCCTAGAAAGCCCTAAGGAAGAGCCGACTACCGAGGAGTGACGTCAACCCTTCGCCCGCTCAGGCGGAATCGTGAAACATACCACGCCAGGTTTCGGCTCGTAGATGTGTCCGGCACTTTTCTCTGCTGAGAGGATTCCACCTACCTCGTCTCGCGTAAGCCCTACTTTCTCCGCCAGTTCCACTATCTCATCCACTTCAACCGTTCCACTGGGGTCCTTGCTGGCCAAAGCCCGCATCGCGCGAAGCACGAAATCGACTTTCGTCTCGTGGCTCCGCAGGACCAGGGCCTCATGTTTCTTCAGCTGTGGCACTGCCGCCTCGGCCGTGATGTACGTACTCACCTCCAACTCCAGCATGAAGGATTTGCCGCAGATGGGGCATTTGACTTCGACGCGCTGACGCATTTTTCGCACCAAAACTCAATTGTACGCCTGTCTTTTAAAACTAAGAACATCGTGACAACAACTACTTTTGGTCGAATGACGACGTGATTATGGGGCCAATGAAGTTCATTGCCGATGGTATGCTCGGCAAACTCGTGCGCTGGCTCCGGCTCGCAGGACATGATGTGGTTTACATCGGCGACCTGGGGGTTCCGCCGGAGGAACAGGATAACGACCTTCTTGAACGGGCTAAACGTGAGAGTAGGATGTTGCTCACCTGCGACTTGGCCCTGCACCGCCGGGCTTTGAAAGCGGGCACAAGAAGCACGTTCATAGGGGCAAGCGATGTCGTGTCGCAACTGGCTGAGTTATCAAAGCGCTCCGGTAAAAAAATAGAAATCAAGCCAGAGAGCTCCAGGTGCCCGATGTGCAACGGCACGCTGAAACTTACAAGTGGGGGAGAAATCGGCGAATCTGTGCCGGAAAAAGTTCTGGCGACGCAGCGGGAGTTCTGGCGATGTGCGAAATGTGGGAAAATATATTGGCAGGGGAAGCATTGGAAAACCATAATTGAGATGGCCTCCTGCTACAACAGGATGATGAAGTGACCGACATGCTCTCCCTCGAGGAAGGAAGGCTGCTGGTGAAGACCGCCAGACAGACAATCGAAACTTATGTTCAGGAGGGCAAAGTACCGCCCGCGCCCAAGGTTTCTCAAAAACTAAGGGAGCCCCACGGCGTATTTGTCACGCTCACGAAGCATGGCGAACTCAGAGGATGCATAGGCCACCCGCTGCCCACAATGCCCCTCATAGACGCCTTGGTCGACTCGGCTGTGAGTTCCGCCACGAGGGATCCACGCTTCCAGCCACTGGAGCCAGACGAACTTTATGATGTGGAGGTAGAGGTAAGCGTCCTGTCCAAACCTGAAACGATGAGAGTTGAGGACCCAAGCGAATACCTAGGCTCAATCGTCATCGGCAGAGACGGTCTGATAGTGGAATACGGCAGATACGCTGGACTACTTCTGCCACAGGTGCCGGTCGAGTGGGGGTGGGACCCTGAAGAGTTCCTTTCGAACGCGTGCATGAAAGCTGGGCTGACTCCAGACGCTTGGCTCGACAAAGACGTGTGCATAAAAAAATTTTCGGGGCAAGTTTTCAAGGAAAAGAGACCACGCGGCGATGTGGAAAAACGCAGGCTGGTATAAAGTATCGCTTTATT
Source organism: Hadarchaeota archaeon (SeqCode) (assembly GCA_964394495.1). GTDB lineage: Archaea > Hadarchaeota > Hadarchaeia > Hadarchaeales > Hadarchaeaceae > B75-G9. The sequence continues at coordinate 365 of CAYMXQ010000040.1, read as the reverse complement.
TGGCGCCGGGGAGGGGAACCCAACCTTCGGTTCAACGCCCTAGCCGATGAGGATTCGACTGGAGAAGCGGACCCCGCCCTTCCGCTAACCTTTTGGGATTCGTTCTTATGTTCTCTAAGTATTTGGGCCACCATTTCTGGGGCTCTTCGGATGTCTTTTATTCCGTTTAGGGTTATCCTCACTCTTGGGAAGGCAGCATCTTAATGAGCCTCTCGTGCTCCGGTATCTCGTCTGCCCACTCCACTGCCCAGAGATATGGTTCCTGCCAGGCGAGGTATTGAGTACAAACCCCTGAAGAAGTTATGGTGCGAATCACCCGTCCATCAGAAGGGTCTATTTGAGCAAGTTCTCCAAAAGCTCCGTTT
>CAYMXQ010000039.1:4661-6961 GCA_964394495.1 Hadarchaeota archaeon (SeqCode) | reverse complement strand
GTGGCGAAACGCCCTCGTAGCTGACCGTGTATGCTAAGTACTGCTCCAGCATTTGTTGTGGGGTGATAGTGATCTCGTTCTCCGTGGCCGTCACCGTCACACCGTTTTCGATTATCGCCGCCCTGCCGTCGACCTCCCCCAACGACACGGAGCCCTCGCCGTATGAACCTCCGCCGTAGTCTGTGTACTCGCTGGTGTCGAACATCGTGGATGACACGTTGACGGCGCCCTCGGGCAGGACGGTCACTCCTCGGTATGAGTACCTGTCGAACGCGACGTCGATGCCGAGAGACTTTGAGATGCTGCGGATGAGGGTCCAGTTGGACTCCGCCTGAGAGATAACCTCCTTGGCCGCGCTCTGCTCGTCAACCCACCTGAGGTCTATCGTCCACACGTTATCCGACCAAGACGCCATGTTGGGCATCACCCACGTGAGGGTGACCTTGAAGTTATCGCTGCTGCCGAACCCCGTGACGTCGCAGCTGACGTTCTCTATCTCCAGACCGTACCTGGCATACGAGCCTCTTATGGAGTCCTCGTACGACTCTTTCAGTACGTCCACGCCCATCAGCTGGACGATCTGCTTCATGAAGCTCGAGAGCTGTGACGGCGGGAGCTGCATCAACACGCTGCAGCTGGCGTCGCCTTCGGCATCTATGTAGATGAGGGACTCGCTGGACTCCTCGAACACCGTCGTGACCGTTTCCTCCCCGCCAGGTAACGTCAGAAACACGACCGGTACCAAGGCTAATGCGACCACGACCAAGACCACGGCTATGACTGCTGCCTTCCGCATACGCTCACTTCTTACCGGGCCTCAGACCTTCCCTGACCTTCTTCGTCGCGCTAGAGATGACCTGCAGCTTACCCACCGACTCATCCCATGTCCTGGTCTTCAGTCCGCAGTCCGGGTCAATCCAAAGCTGCTCGGGCTTCAGGACTTCCAGTGCCCGGCGTATGCGCTGCTCCACGACCACCTCGTCCTCGACCAGGTGCGAGTGTACGTCCACGACGCCGAACGATAGGTCCTTGCTGAACGGATGCTTGTGGAACAGGTCGACGAGGTCCAGGTCGGAGTTGGACGTCTCGAGGTCGAAGTTGTCCACCGGCAGTTTCAGCATGTCCGGGTAGATGAACTCGAAAGCACCGTAGCAGATGTGGGTTACGAAATAAGCGTCGACGCCCTCGGTCACTATCTTCATCGCATCCACGGCGAAATCGAGGAGCTCCTCTGGCCTTGCAGAGATGGCAGGCTCGTCCACCTGGATTATCTTCGCCCCGGCCTTCGCCAGCGCCTTCACCTCCTTGTTCAGGACCTTCGCGAGAGCCAGGCACGCGTCCTTACGGCTTGGGTAGTACTCGTTGAACGACCAGTCCATTATCGTGTAAGGGCCGGTGATCATGCCCTTGACCGGTTTTTTCGTCAGGCCCTGCGCGAACCTCCACCAGTCCACGGTGACCGGCCCGCGCCACTTCACCTCCCCTGCGATTATCGGTTTCCTGTAGTACCTGTTACCGTAGCTGCGCACGAGCCCGCTGATCTTGAACCCATCGAAGTTGTCCGCGAAGTAAGTCGCCATGTCCCCGCGGTACATCTCTCCGTCCACCAGCACGTCGATGCCGTTCTCCTCCTGCACATAGATCCACTCGCGGGTGGCCCTCTCCTCGAGCCGCTTTAGCTCGTCCGCTCCAATCTGCTTGGCGGCGAACTTCTGCCTGGCCTCCATCAGGTAGAGCGGCTTCGGGAAGCTGCCGACCGTTGTCGTCCGAAGCAGGGGCAGCTTGAGGCCCAGTCGCTCCAGTTTCTTCCTCGTCATAACATCTCCCTCGCCTTTTTTGCAACGGCCGACGCAATCTGGAGTTTCTTGAAGGCGATCTGACGTGGAAGGTATTCCCCGAGCCCGCACGACGGATTGATGTAGACCCGCTTGCTGTCCACTGCGAGCAGTATTTTCTTCAGAACGCCGAGCACTTCATTCTCCTTCTCGAGCCTGGTGTTCCGCCCGTCGATGAGCCCAAGCCCAAGTTCCTTATCACAGCCAGAGCGAGCGATTATGCCAGGCAGCTTCGGGCTGTATGTGAAGTCGAGACCTATGGCATCGACCGGCAACTTCACAAGCTTATCGTATATCGGCGCGGCATCACCGAAGTACGTGTAGAGCGCCAGCCCCGCTCCGCTTTTCTCCACCGCAAGCTTTTCCACGGCTTTCTTGAAAATCGGGAAATCTTCAGGGTTCTTCAGTATCGCGGGCTCATCTATTTGGACGAGCTTCGCACCCGCTTTAGCGAGCTCTCTGAAC
>CAYMXQ010000039.1:0-4651 GCA_964394495.1 Hadarchaeota archaeon (SeqCode) | reverse complement strand
CAGCGAACTCGTACACAAGAGATTGAAAGCTACCACCGTGACGATTGATGGAGAGCTTAGCAATCGTGTACGGCCCGGTCAATACGGGCTTAACTGGCTTCTTTGAGACGCCTTTGGCGAAAGCGAACTCCCTCTTCAGGACTGGCTCGCGCCTCACTAGCTTGCCCTTGATTACAGGCTGGCGGAAGTAAAAGTTCGTGTCGAAAAACCTGAGCAGACCGTTTATCTCGCATCCCCCTAGCCCCCTCGCGATGTGCGAGATTGGGTCGTACCAGCGAACCTGACCGTCCGTCACGATGTCCAGCCCAGCACGCACCTGCTCGTCTATGACCTCGCGCGTCACATCTTCCTGTACCTGCTCGAACTCCTCCCTTGATATCTCGTCGCGTTCCCTCTTCGCATATGCCTGGCGGTGCCGCTGCTGATCCAGACGGTCGCCTATGCGCGGGTAACTCCCGGAGCTCGAAGCAAGTATCTCCATTCTAATCACTATGGATATTTTTTCAAAAGTTAAATACGTGCTCATTCTAGGGGAAATGGGGTTTATTTAGAGTGGTGGACCAATGGGCGAAGGTAGTGGATACGGGAAGGTCATACTTTTAAATGAACACTTCGTGGTCTACGGAGTGCCATCCATAGTCTCCGCAATAGATAAGGTGACCACTGCCATCGTTGAGCGCTCGGATGAACCCGGATGGAAGTTGGGTGACAACAGGCCGGCCACCCCTGGGTACAAGGATAAAAAACTAGACCAGCAGAAGGACTCAATCGAAAGGGTACTGAAAGCCGCTGGCGTTGACCCGACACAGAATCCAATCAAGATCACTTTAGAGGGTAACTTGGTCGCGGCGAGCGGGATAGGGGCGAGCGCGGCGTCCTGCGTGGCTCTAGCCCGCGCATTGTCCGACGAGTTCGACCTTGGGTTTTCAGATGATAAGATAAACGAGATAGCATACGAGGGGGAGCGCGCCTACCATGGGAATCCCTCTGGGGTAGACAACACAGCGGCGACCTACGGTGGCCTGCTCTGGTTCGTCCGGGGGAAGCCCATCGAGCGGATATCCATCAGGCGTCCGGTCGAGATAGTGATGGGCAACACCGGGCTCGTCGCAAACACGGAGGCCGCGGTCAAAGGAGTGCGCGAGAGGAAGGAGCAGAACCCGAAAAAGTACGAGAAGATATTCAACGAGGCGACCGAGCTGGCGAACATGGCGAGGAAAGCGATAGTCGACTACGACCTGAGAGCCGTCGGGAAGCTGATGGACCAGAACCACAGGCAGCTGCAGGCGATAGAGGTCTCGTGCAAGGAGCTGGACCACCTGGTGGAGCTGGCCAGGGAGAACGGCGCTTACGGGGCGAAGATGACCGGAGGGGGGCTCGGCGGGAACATGGTCGCCCTCACGCCCGGAAAGGACCTGCAGGACAGTGTGGCAAGAGCGATTAAAAGGGAAGGATTCGATGTCCTGATGACGAGGATAGGGTGAACTGATGAACTTCAGGGACTTTGTGAAAAAGTTGGACGAAAAGGGGCTCCTCGTGCGCGTAAAGCGTCCGGTGGACACGAAGTACGAGATCTCGACGCTGATGAAGCTCATGCACGACAGGCCCATCATGTTCGAGAAGGTAAAGGGGCACTCCATGTCCGTGGTGGCGAACGTGTGCTCCACGCGCGAGCTCGTGGCGCTTGGCCTGGGGATAAAGCCAGACGAAATCATCTCGAGATTGACCAAGGCAATAGAGAACCCGAAGGAACCGAAAGTCGTGAAAGCCAGCGGCTACAGGGAAGTGCCAGTGGACATGACAAAGTTCCCGATACTGCTGCACTACCCGTTCGACGGTGGACCATACATCTCGTCGGGCGTCATCATAGCGCGAGACCCGGAACTCGGTATAAACGCGTCCTACCACAGGATGATGGTAGTCGGGAAGGACAAAATCGTGATGCGGATTCTGCAGCGCGACTTTGACGCATTCCTAAAGCGTGGAAACAAGGAGTTCGCGATCTGCGTAGGTAACTCGATGCCAGTCATGGTGGCAGCTGCTGTTTCAGTAGAACTAGGCAAGAGCGAGCTGAGCATAGCGAACGCCCTGGCCGAGACGAACTTGATCGAGCTTGGCGGGTACAAGGTCCCGGAGGCGGAGATCGTCATGATAGCCGAGATGACGGGAGAGGAGCACGACGAGGGGCCTTTCCTGCACCTGACCGAGACGCCGGACATCGTGCGCAAGCAGCGTGTTGCCAGAATCAAGCAAGTATTCACCAAGGAGAACCCGCTCTATCATGCTTTGCTGCCGGGAGACCTCGAGCACAAGACGCTAATGGGGATGCCCCGCGAGCCGACGATATTCCGAGAGGTGAACAAGGTCTGCGAGTGCAAGGATGTGTTGATAACCCCTGGAGGTTGCTCGTGGCTCCACGCGGTAGTGGGCATAAGGAAGAAAGGGGCGGAGGACGGGAAGAAGGCGATAGAGGCTGCGTTCAAGGGACACAAATCGCTTAAACATGTTTGGGTGGTGGACGAAGATATAGACATTCATAATCCGCACGATGTCGAGAGGGCGATGGCGACACGTTTCCAAGGCGACAAGTGTATGGTTATCAAACGTGAGCCTGGTTCTTCGCTGGACCCATCATCGGATTTGGAGACAAGGATGACCGCAAAAGTTGGATTTGATTTGACGATACCACGGGGGCGCGATATCAACGACTTCAAGAAGCCCGGGTTGCCCATGAAATTGAATTTAAAGGACTACTTGTAAAGCATGCAGTCGAACTCTATTTTAAGCTTTCTGGCTTGTATCTCGTCTTGTATCCCTTTGCAACTTTTGGACGATATGCAGTTGGATATTCGAGTTCAGCCTTGATGTCAAACGAGACCTTCTTGAGGAGCTTGAACACATCGTATGGGTTCGGGATGTTGCTGAACGACGGGGGCGAAACGGTGGTGCCTCTCCTGCCATATGTTGACGCCCATGCCCCGCCTGCTGTGTAAATTAGAACGCTTCCGCTTCCGAATATCCTGTCCCAAAAACCTACGTTCACCTCGGCGTTTGTGATTTGATCATGATCCACCGTTTTAAAGTCTCTCCCCACCACGCCAGTCTGAATAATTGCCCTCTTATCGGTGATGGCATACCAAGTATGTTTGTACACCAACCAGCGGTAGAGCGGAGGTCCTATTATAAGAAGAAGACCAATCCAGAAGTGCGGCAGAAGCAAAATTGTAATTCCTAAGCTATGAAACCCTGCGAATATGACGAGCCCCAAGAAAAATAGACCAATAAAAGCACCTAGGAAAAACGCTGTTATAACAAAAGGCTTGAACAGTGGCTTGCCTTCCCAAAAAATTTTTTCGTCCACATTCAAAACCTTATCTATCTCACGCACCATTCGTATACCGTTTTTATTGTGCGTTCCCATCTATTTTAGGATAGATGGCGATAACAGTACAGAAGTTAGGACTGCTGATACCATGTACCTGACGAAAGATCAGGAGCGGATGCTCGCCGGAGAGTACGGCGAGGTCGTAGAGCGGAACTTCCGGTTGCTTGTGCGACTCGGCGAAATCTACGGCGCAGACAAGATGATCCCCGTGAGCTCGGTCCAGGTCGCCGGAGTCTCGTACAAGTCGATAGGGGACCCTGGGTTGGATTTCCTTGAGGATTTGGCGAGCAAGGGGGCAAGGGTCAAGGTACTCGCCACCCTGAACCCGCCAGGAATGGACCTGGTGGACTGGAAGGAGCTGGGCTTTCCAGAGGATTTCGCGGCAAAACAACTACGGATAATGGACGCCTTCAAGAGGATGGGGATAATGATGACTGCCACTTGTACTCCTTACCTCGTCGGCAACCTACCGCGCTTTGGAGATCACATCGCCTGGTCAGAATCGTCCGCGGTTTCGTTCGCCAACTCCGTGATAGGCGCACGAACGAACCGAGAGGGTGGACCATCCGCTCTCGCAGCGGCGATCTGTGGTGTGACGCCAAATTATGGATTACACCTTGATGAGAAAAGGAAGCCGAACTTCCTCGTGAAGGTCAGCGCTGAGCTGAACGACAACTCCGACTTCGGCGCACTTGGCTACCATGTCGGGAAAATCGTTAAGGATGGAATTCCGTATTTCAGGGGCATAAAATACGCTGACATCGACCAGCTGAAGGCGCTCGGGGCAGCCATGGCAGCGTCCGGGGCCGTGGCCCTTTATCACGTCGAAGGCATAACCCCGGAGGCACGCTTGGTCGAGACCGCCGACTTGGAGACAATCGAGGTCGGAGAGAAGGGGATACAAGAAGCTTACAAGGCCTTGAATACAGGCAATAACCCAGACATCATCATCCTAGGGTGTCCACACGCATCCCTCAAGGAGATCGCGACGCTGGCCTACAAGCTCGAGGGAAAACGACTCAGAAAGCCGCTCTGGATTTGCACCTCGCGGGTCACGAAGGATGCCGCGACCCGTATGGGCCTCACCGAACTTATCGAGAAAGCTGGTGGGAATGTAGTGGCGGACACGTGCACCGTGGTCTCGCCGATCGAGCGCATGGGCTACAAGACCACTGCGGTCAACTCAGGCAAGGCCGCGAACTACCTCCCGGGGTTCTGCAAACAGCAAGTCATTTTCAGGAGCCTTGACGACCTGTTGGAGGTATA
>CAYMXQ010000038.1:0-7576 GCA_964394495.1 Hadarchaeota archaeon (SeqCode) | reverse complement strand
CCTCGACGGTTCGTTTGCTTCCATCGTCGAACTCGATTTTTTTGTCGTGGTAAACGCCCTTCTTCAGCGGGACCGGGCGCCATTCGCTCCTGACGAGTTCCGCGTTAAGCCACTCAGCGATCTCGTCCGCGTTCTTAATCGTGGCGCTCAGGGCAAGCACCTGGATTTTAGGGTTCACCTGTCTAAGGCGCGCTGTCAGGACCTCCAGCGTCGGGCCGCGCCCCGGGTCGTCTATGAGGTGTACCTCGTCCAGCACCACCACTGAGATGACGTCTGCAATCCACTTCGCACGGTGCCTTAGAAGCGAGTCGACCTTCTCGGACGTCGCCACGATGATGTCATAATGGGCGAGCCTTGAGTCTGCTTTGTCGAAGTCGCCGGTGCTTATCCCGACCCTCACCCCGAGCGGCCCGTACTTCTCCTTGAACTCGTCATACTTCTCGCTCGCGAGGGCACGCAGAGGCACGATGTAGAGGCATTTGCCGTTCTCTTTGAGGACCGATTTTAGTATGCAGAACTCAGCGATGAGGGTCTTGCCTGAGGCCGTTGGTACGGCCAGCACCAGATTTTTGCCATCGAGCGCTCCTTTCTTGACCGCATCGACTTGCGGCGGATAGAGTGTGGTTATCCCTGTTTTTTCCAGCGACGAAGCAACCTGATCTGGCAGCCCATACTTCTCGCACAGCTCTCCGACTTTCATTAAACCACAGGCCAGTATATCTTCCTTTCAGAATTAACGCTAACTCTCAGCCAACAAATAAAAGATGTCCCTCCCAAGTAATACCGTAAAGCGCCGAGGAGGGGCGCTATAGAAGTACCCAATAAGGAGGTGAAAAAATGGAAAAATCAATGCCTATAGCTATAGCGGCTGTGGTCATTTCGATTGTCGCGGTTCTCTCAGGTGTTGCGGCTATTTTCATGAAGCCAACGCCAACGATAGGTGCTGGAGATGTCGGGACGAACGAACTCGCTGACGACGCGGTGACAGGTGCTAAAATCGCGGACGGCACTATCACCGGCACCGACATTTCAGACGGCTCGGTCACCATGTCAGACCTAAGTTCAGATGTAACCGATGCCATAACCGGTGTGGAGAACATCGCCGACAACTCCATCACGAGCGCCAAAATTCAAGACGGCACCATCACCTCGGCGGATTTAGCTGCGGAGGTCTTGGCCCAAATGCTGAGCCTCCCCATAGCGACGGAGAACATAGCGGACGGTGCTGTCACGGAACCCAAGCTGGATGTCTTGAACATCCCCACCGATAACTACGTTCTCAGTTGGGACGCCACCCAAGGCAAGTTTGAATGGGTCGCGAGCAGTGCGGGAGGGATTTCGAAGTTCGCGCGGTCGGCAACAATAGTCGTCGCGGCGAATGACTCGGCTGACAAGGAGAACGCTGATTACGTGGTCCCCGATGGTTCTACATCGGCCCAGACAACGATTAACGCTGCCTTAAACGCTTTGCCAACTGGTGGTGGAGTGGTCTATCTTGCTGAGGGAACTTATACCATAGACGGCGACATCGTGATTCCCAAGTCGAACGTGACCTTGGTTGGTGCAGGGGCTTCGACGGTCATCAAGATAAAAAATAGTACGAACGCTAGCATCAACGTGATCTACTCTTCCAGTAAAACAAGAGTACTAATTCAAAACCTGCGCATAAACGGGAACAAGGCGAACCAGACCGCCGGAACCATGATCGGGATTTACTTCAGCGGCGTGTGGGATTCTAAAATCATTGATTGTTGGGTGGAAGATTTACGAGCTTTTGGCATTAGCTTCTCTGTCTCGGATAACAACATAGTCGAGGGCAATACCATTCATGGGAACGGTAACCCCGGTATTGTTTTAGATTACTCAAACAACAACACCATAACAAGCAACAACTCCAGAGGAAACGGTAGCCATGGCATCTACTTGTACTACTCTAACAACAATACGATGACAGGCAACACTCTTCAGGGGAATGAAGGGAATGGCATTTACTTGTATTACTCAAACAACAACACCGTAACAAGCAACACCTCTCAATGGAACTTGGACGACGGCATCAATTTGACTGTGAGTAACAACAACACGATTACCGGCAACACCTCTCAGGGGAACTTGGACGACGGCATCAACTTGAACTTGAGCGATAACAACACGATTACCAGCAATACCTCTTGTGGGAACGACTACGGCATCTTACTGGACTCTTCGAGCAACTACAACACAGTCACAGGCAACACCATCCAAGGGAACAACTTAGAAGGCGTATTAGTGTATAACTCGAGCAACAATACCGTTTCGGGCAACACCAGCTTGGGGAACGGTTACTATGGCATCTTCCTGTATTCCTCAGACAGTTGCACTATTTCGGCCAATACAGTCATAGGGAACTCGCAGTCGGCCACCAATACCTATGATGGAATCGGAGCGTCCAACAGTTCGGACTACAACAACATACAAGGCAACACGGTAAGAAGCGGAAATGAAACGAACAAGCAGCGGTACGGCATATCAATATTCTCTGGCGTCACCGGCAACCTCGTCATAAACAACGACATATACCAAGCCGGGGTGACTGGGGACTACTACAACGCGGGAACCGGGACCATATACCACAACAACCGGACCACGGCCGGATGGGTCGCTTAGCGGCACAACAAGCCAGCTCCTCAAGCTAAGGGGCTGGCATTATTTTCTATTTTTATTGTCGGATGATACATTGTTTTTAGGTAACAGTATGACAGACGTGAAAGTTTACCATGCGATCTTGAACAAAATAACGAGAGGAGAATTAACAAACGTCCGAGAGCTAGCCCAAGCTAAAATTCGAGCGTGCCGCGAGTTCGGTCTGACGGAGCCTCCCAGTAACTCAGAACTTTTGGCGGCCTCAACCGCAGAGGAAAGGAACAAGGTCCTCCAACTGCTCAGGCTGAAGCCGGTACGCTCGATATCAGGAGTCTCAGTCATTACAGTTATGCCAAAACCCTATCCATGCCCGAAAGATGTACCCTGTATTTATTGCCCAGGAGGTCCAAGCTCGGGCACGCCACAGAGCTATAGTGGGCACGAACCCGCCGCGATGAGGGCGATCCAACACAATTTCGATCCATACGGGCAGGTGAAGAGCCGGATCGAACAACTCCACGCGATAGGGCATGATGTCGATAAGGTCGAGCTAATAATCTTTGGTGGCACGCTAACGGCCTACCCTCAGGACTACCTAGAGTGGTTCGTGACACAGTGTTTGAACGCGATATCTGGGACAAATGCGGCCACGATTGAGAAGGCGCAAGCCGCAGCAGAAAACGCGCCAATACGGAACAGCGACATCGCTCTGGAGACTAGGCCGGATTATTGCAAGGAGCCCCACGTCGATTTAATGCTTTGTTTAGGGGCCACTCGTGTCGAGCTCGGGGTACAGACACTCAGCGATGACATCTACAGGCTCATCAACCGCGGGCACACCGTGGAGGATGTCGTGGAGGCGACGCGTATAGCCAAGGACGCGGGTTTCGCTGTGGTCTACCACATGATGCCAAACCTGCCTGGCTCCAGTTACGATCAAGATTTAAAAACTTTTGAGAGGCTTTTTGAGGATGAACGATTCAAGCCGGATGCCTTGAAGATTTATCCGACGCTCGTCATGCCCGGCACAAAACTCCACGAGTTGTGGCAGCGCGGCGAGTACAATCCTTATCCGTTCGAGAAAATCGTTGAGCTCATCTCGGAGGTTAAGAAGCGGGTGCCGGAGTGGGTCAGAATCCAGCGCATCCAGCGAGACATCCCAGCCAACCTAATAGCTGAAGGCGTAAAACGCGGAGACCTGCGGGCGTTGGTCCAGAGTAGGCTGAAGGACGAGGGAGCGCGCTGTCGATGCATTCGCTGCCGCGAGGTTGGTCATATACAGTACAAGGAGGGCCGTGAGCCAGACCCAGGGGATATAGAACTCGTGGTCAGGAGATATCGCGCCTCAGAGGGCGAGGAAATTTTCATGTCGTTCGAGGACACGAAGCGCGATATCCTTATCGGGCTTCTGAGGCTGAGGGAACCTTCGGCGAAAGCGCGCAGGCAAGAGGTCAATGCCGCGAGGTCAATGCTCGTTCGGGAGCTGCATGTCTATGGTCCACTCGTACAGGTCGGTAGAGCAGCTTCCCCAGGCGATTGGCAGCATAAAGGATGGGGAAAAAAACTGTTGTGTGCGGCAGAGCGTGTTTCATCGGAAGAATTTGATGCGAAGAGAGTAGCTGTGCTCGCAGGTATAGGGACGCGGAGTTACTACAGACGCTTCGGTTACGAACGGGAGGGTCCATACATGGTGAAGGAGATGAGCTGATGCGTCCACTCAATCTGATCGTGCTCGGCACGGCGGGCGCAGGCAAGAGCGCGCTGACGGCGACTTTCGGCAAGTGGATAGAGAAAAACACAGACTGCAAGGTAGCGTACATCAACCTCGACCCTGGTTGTGATTTCGTTCCATTCAAACCTGACTTCGACATCCGCGACTACTTCACAATTGCCAAGATAATGCGCGGCGAGAACCTCGGGCCGAACGGGGCGATGGTCCGGGCTTCTGAGCTGTTCGAACATAGAGCGGAGGAATTTTCAAAAAGAATAAACAAGACCAAGGCAGACGTCAGATTGATCGACACTCCGGGGCAGATGGAGGTTTTTCTGTTCCATGGCGGGCCAGAGATATCTAAGTTCGTACATGGCGTGACAATCTCGCTCTTTCTCACCGATGCGCAAATCGCTTCCAAGGCGACAGGGTTCGTGTTCACCCGTTTGCTCGGGCTCTCGATTGGGCTCAGGCTGGGAGTGCCGACGATTAGCGTTCTGAACAAGATGGATCTGGCCAAAGGCAGGCTATTAGATATCGACAGAATGTCAACAGATGTCGAATTACTGAAAGAGCGAGTGAAGAAGGAGAGCTCAGGGGTGATGATAGATTTGACGTTGGGGCTGTCCAATGTGTTACCCGGACTCCTGCCCGCTGCAAGGCTGGTGAAAGTGAGCGCGAAAACTGGCGAAGGAATGCAGGAACTATACGACATCGTGCACGAGGTTTTTTGTGCTTGCGGGGATCTCACGTAGTTCTATGCGACCTCAAAACCTGTACGAACGGCTCCTCGGGTTCGTCTTTCACGGTGCTGTGCACGATGAGGGTTTCAGTCTCTTTTACTCCTTTCAGTCGGTGAATCTTTTTGACCAAGTTTGTCAGTTCTCTGCTGTCTTTCGTCCTGGTTTCCAAGACCGCGCTGTACCTGCCGAAGAGGCGATGAAATTTTGCAACATGATGGAATTTTTTCTTCTCACGCGCGTTCATGTGTCTTAGTTTAGAAAGCGGATCCTCGCGCAGGAGGACATACGCCTTTGTGTTTAAACCAAATTTTTCAGGGTTCAACTTGGCCACGAAGGTGAGGATAACTCCATCTGCCTTGAGTTGCTCTATCTTCTTCGCGACGGTCTGCCTCGAGGCCTCTACTTTTTTTGCTATTTCCTTTACCGGCTGCTCGCTGTGTTTGATGAGCTGAAGCAGTATTTTTTTGTCCAGTTCCCTCATTTTTTTTCACCTTAACATTTTGTTAACAGAAACACTTAAAAGCTTAACCTTTCAAGATGGTGGGAATAAGTATGTCAAAAATTCCTAAAACGGCGCAAAAAACGAAAGTGCTTGAGGGCAGGTTGGGCAAGGAAAACTACAAAAAACTCTCGGCGATAGACAACCCCAAACTCCACCAGTTCATCTCTGAGGCCGCGGAACTCTGTAATCCGGAGAAGATATTTATCTGTAGTGATTCTCCTGAAGATATCGCCCATGTACGCCAGCAAGCAGTCTCCACTGGCGAAGAAAAGCCATTGGCACTTTCAGGCCACACCTACCACTTTGACGGTATGCAGGATCAGGGCAGGGACAGGGAGGTCACCAAGTACCTCGTGCCCAAAACCGACGTCTTAAGCAAAGCCCTCAAGCAGATTGAGCGGGAGAAAGGTTTAGCAGAGGCGAGGGGATTACTCAAGGATGCTATGCGTAACCGCACGATGATTGTCCGTTTTCTTTCATTGGGGCCGACTAACTCCATATTCAGCATTCCTTGTGTGCAGTGCACGGATTCTTGGTACGTGGCTCATAGTGAAGACCTTCTTTATCGCCCGGCCTATGAGATGTTCCGGAAAGGAAAAGCACAGGCCGAACTCTTTCGTATCTTACACTCAGCGGGGAAGATGAATGAGAATATGGTGAGCATAGCGCCAGAGAAGAAACGTATCTATATTGACTACACCCGGGACACCATATATAGCGTCAATACCCAGTACGCAGGTAACACTGTTGGTTTGAAGAAGCTTGCCCTACGTCTTACCATCCGCAAGGCAGACAAGGAGGGGTGGCTGGCTGAGCATATGATGCTAGTGAGGGTACGTGGACCGAATGGTCGCAAGACCTACCTTGCAGGAGCCTTTCCCAGTGCCTGTGGCAAGACCTCTACTGCTATGCTTGAGGGCGAAACCATTCTGGGTGATGATATCGCATATTTCCGTAATATTGATGGCCAAGCCCGAGCAGTGAATGCCGAAGCTGGCATCTTTGGCATTATTCAGGATGTCAACCCCACTGGTGATCCTGTTATCTACAAGGTACTTACCACGCTAGGCGAGGTGATCTTCTCAAATGTGTTAGTGAAAGATGGCAGACCCTACTGGTTAGGTATGGGTTGCGAGCTTCCCAAAGAGGGAGTAAATTTTTCAGGAGTATGGCATGAAGGTAAGACCGATAGCCAAGGCAATAGAATCCCACCAGCCCACAAGAACGCCCGCTATACTGTGGCGTTGCGAGCCCTAGAGAATGTTGATCCCAAACTGAACAATCCTCTGGGAGTGGAGCTGGCTGGCATAATGTATGGTGGAAGAGACGCCAAGAGTTATGTGCCGGTCCAGCAGAGTTTTGATTGGAAGCATGGCATCATCGCCTACGGCGCGTCACTAGAAACTGAAACAACCTTTGCTATCCTTGGCAAAGAAGGTGTCCCTGAGATAAACTTGATGAGTATCCAAGATTTTGTCTCCATTCCTTTGGGCAAGTATATTCTAAACAACCTGGAGTTTGGTCAGAAGCTCAAGAAACCACCCCTCGTCTTCGGCGTCAACTACTTCCTTCGAGATAAGGAAGGCAAATTCTTAAATGATGTTCGGGACAAGCACGTGTGGATAAAGTGGATGGAGTTGCGGGTGCATAATGAGGTTGGTGCAATAAACTGTCCTACCGGCTGGCTTCCCAAATATAAAGATCTGCGTGTACTTTTCCGCCAGGTATTAAATAAGAATTACGTGAAGGAAGATTACGTCAAGCAATTCACCGTTCGTGTTCCCGAGAACTTAGCCAAACTAGACCGGGTGGAGAAATTTTATCGAGAGAATGTCGGTGATGCACCAGTAGTGTTCTTTGAGGTACTTACTCAGCAGAGGCAGCGTCTACTCAAAGCAGGGGCGCGCTTTGGTGACTATATCTCTCCGGAGAGTTTTGCAAAAGAGAGGGAGTAAGTTAATATGGATGGCCAGACACTACGTTTTACCAATTTTTCCG
>CAYMXQ010000037.1:0-7719 GCA_964394495.1 Hadarchaeota archaeon (SeqCode) | reverse complement strand
CGGGAGAATTTCACGCCCGCCGCAATAAAGGCCGCGGTGGAGCTGCCTGGTGAAACTGTGGAAAAAATCGCGGCAGCCGCTCAAAGCTCTCTTGGCTCCTCGTTCGACCAGCTTGACATCGATGCAATTCAGGGCGCTGCTAAAGAAATTTTCTCGCTTTTTGAAGCACGCGAAAAAACATTGGAATACACCGATGGGCTGATGGCACAGATAGCGCCAAATCTCCGCGCGGTGGCCGGTGGGCCACTCGGTGCCCGTTTGATTTCAATCGCCGGTGGACTGGAGAGGCTCGCCCGCCTTCCTGCAAGCACAATACAGGTGCTGGGAGCCGAAAAAGCCCTATTCCGGTCGTTGAAGACGCGAGCGAGGCCGCCAAAGCATGGAGTGATTTACCAGTACCCTGACGTGCGGGGTTCGCCCAGAAGGTTACGCGGGAAAGTCGCGAGGGCTTTGGCAGGCAAGACGGCAATCGCTGCGAGGGTGGACGCGATGTCGGGTGAGTTCGTCGGGGATAAGCTGGCTGCGAAGCTCGGGGCACGAATTGCCGATATAAGGGCTATGGACGGGGGAGTAACATATGAAGGTCGCTGAACATGAGCGCTTCAAATCGGTGTACTGGGTAGAACTTGACGACGGGACGCGAAAGCTTGCCACAGTAAACCTAGCCAAGGGAACCCAAGTTTACGGAGAAAGGCTCGTAGAGATACAAGGGGTGGAATACAGGCTCTGGGACCCGTACCGGAGCAAACTCGCCGCCGCCATCCTGAAGAACATCAAGGAGAACCCGATAACCACCGGCAAACGTGTGCTTTACCTCGGCGCGGCGAGCGGGACCACGCCGTCGCATGCATCAGATCTCGTCGGCCCGAGTGGCTGCGTCTACTGTATTGAGATATCTTCTCGTCCACTCAGAGACCTGATTACCGTCTGTACGGGGAGGCCCAACATGATGCCGATTTTAGCGGACGCCCGACATCCATCCAACTACTGCTCGCTGGTCGAGAAGGTGGACGTGATCTATCAGGACGTCGCCCAGCCAGACCAGACAGAGATTGTTTTATCGAACGTGAAGGCATTCCTCCGGGATGGCGGATACGCTGTGCTGGCTCTCAAGGCCAGGAGCATAGACGTCACAAAAGAACCTCGCGAGATATTCAGGGACGAGATGGAGAAACTTGAAAAAGATATGGATATCTTAGACGTGAAGATTCTGGACCCTTACGAGAGGGACCACGCTATGTTCTTGATGCGAAAATGATGCTTAACGTGTGATTACTTCACAACCCTGCTCGGTGACGATGACCGTGTGCTCCGCCTGAGCCACCTTGCCCTTCGCTCGCTCCGCCAGAACGTAGTATGGCCATAGAGCCCCAGCACCCGTGAGATCGCGCAGTGTGAGCTCAAGTCTCAGCTTTGACATTCGCTTCGCCAGCCACCTCTCAGCGAAAGGCAGCCCGTTGTACTCGCGCTTGATATCCCTCAGGAGCTCCCTAGACATGCGCAATCTGGTCGGCATCTCGCGCAGGTGTCTGAAGATGTATGTCTTCTTCTGATCCTCCACGAAGCCCGCCCCGTCCGTTATGAACGGCTCGAGCGCTATAACATCCCCGACGCTCAGCTTCTGGCCCGTCTCCTCTTCCACGTTGGGAATCGTTATGCCTGCGTGAAGGTCCCATTGTGCGAGGCTGTGCCCGGTGAGGTTGCGGACTGGCTTTAGGCCCGCTGCCTTGGCCGTCTCCTCGACCACCTTGCCAATCGCGCCCACATCTATTTCGGGCTTGACCACGCCGATGGCCGCTTCCAGGGCTTTCTCGACCACCTGGGCCATCTCCGCCTTCTCCCCAGTCGCGAACGTGAAAGCTGTGTCGGCGATGTACCCGTCGATGTGTGCCCCGATGTCAACCTTCACCATGTCACCCTCCTTGACCACCGTATTGTCGTCGACGGGAGGGCTGTAGTGGGCAGCGACCTCGTTCAGCGAAACGTTGCATGGGAAAGCTGGCTTGGCACCTTTCTGCCTAATCGATTCCTCCGCGGACTCGGCGATGTCCAGCAGCTTGGCCCCGGGTTTAACCATTGGGCGCACATGCTCGCGCACCTCAGCCAGAAGCTTCCCGACTTTCCTGTACGTCTGAAGTTCCTCGTCGCTCAGCATGATTTCACCAGGACTTTGTTTAATCTCTCATGCAGAATAAAAGCCTACTGTCAACGCCATAACTTCAGTGCACAGAAAACCCCATGAACTTCTCCAGTCCGACCTGCTTCTGACGCTCGAATCGTAGGTCGTCCTCCCGATAGCCAAGGACTTCCATTATCCGCATCACGGCAGGTAGGACCTGATGTCCCACATAGTACTCAGGGTCATATTCCTTCCCCTTGAAGTCCTCCACCGGCACGGCCCGATCGCTTATGCTGCCTGACCCCTTAGCCTCGATGTACGCTATCATCATACCGGGCTCGATTTCGCGGCCGAGTTTCTTAAGGCGCTTCGCAGCGACAACGTGGGGGCCAATCGCCCGGTAGCTCTCGATGGGCATCTTCAGCTGGGTGTAGATGACCAAGTCGTCCAGGCTGACGCGGCCCTCGAGCACGTCGCGGGTGGTTTTCCGTATTATCTCAGCTGCCTTTTTCGGAGATCCATCCTTAAGAACGGCCTTTAGCACCGCCTCCTGGGTCCTCTTCGCGATCGCCGCCCAGTCACGTCGCACGAACTCAAGACCTTTCACGACCATCCTTTCCTTCTCGTCGATCATCGCGTAGCGCTTCTTGGTGACGAACACTCCCCGCGGGTAGAAGCCCTCGAGCTCGAGCTCCATGATGCCCGGTAGGCTATCGTTGACCTGCTTCAGAAAACTCATCGCGTCCTTCTTGCTCTTCCCGTTCAGTTTGCAGTGAAGGCTGTCGGTATCCCCGTATACCACTTCTAGCCCAAAGTCCTCCGCCATCTTGATCGTCTTGTGGATGTAGTAGCGGCCGAAACTCGTGACGCTCTCAGCGCACTGCTTGAAGTACCAACGCGCACGCGGGTACCCCATCATCCCATAGAAGGAGTTCGCCACGATCTTCAGGGCCCACTGCCGTGCGTCGAGCGACCGGTATTCCCTAGTCCCTCTGTCGTGGCGTTTCATTTCCTCCTTGAGTTTAGTCCTCGCCTCGATGATCCGCTCAAGCGTCGCTGGTATGAACCCCTTACGCTTTTTGCAGAAGCGGTATCCTAGTTCTGGTACCATAGTGGCCTCGTCCGGCTTGCAACAATCGCAGTTAATCGTCGATGGGTCGATGTTGTGGGTGACGATGATTGAGGGGTAAAGAGACCTGAAGTCGTACACAACCAAATCCTCATGTAAGCCCTTAATCGGCTCCACCACGTACGCCCCGGTGTACGTATCATCCAGCCGCTCCTCGAACTCATCTCTAACGGGCCTCGCGGGGACCAGCTCGCCCCGTTTGTGGGCCTCAGCTATCAGCAGCCACTCCACGAGTTGCCCTGGCGTCATACGGCTGACGTCGAAAAGCGTCTGCCCGACCACGCGCGTCAGCTCGATGAAGAGCGGGAGAAGTTCGAGCCCCAGCTCAAGGGTGGCATCTGCATCTGACATCGAGTACTCGAGCAGTTTTCGCCCGAGCTCCTCCCTACCTTCCCATGCTTTGACCATATCCGTGAACTCGAAATCCAGTTTCTCCTTACCGATGACGTGGCGGTAGACGTCTTCGAGAGTGTAGTGGATGAGCCTCATCGTACCTATTGTGGCAAGAAAGTTTACCATCGAGAAAACGTCCACATGTACTCGCCCTCGAATCCTTGCGGCTGTGGCGAACCGCCGCTTGCGGGCGATCACCTCCGACCCATCCCGTCCAAGTCCGAGCTCGAGTTTCAGCTGCCTTGCCCGTTCGCGAATGTAGGGGAAGTCGAAGAGGTCGGTGTTGTAGCCCAGAAGAATGTCAATGTCCCGATCCGTGACAAGCTCGACGAATCGCTTGAGCATCTCGCGCTCGCTGCCAACGACCTCGACATAGTCGAGCTTCGCATTCATGTCCCTCCAAGTTATCACCTTTCGGAGCCCACGGTTGTCGGACAAGCTCACCATTAAAATATGATCCTTTTCGGGGCGTGGTGTCCCTGTGGGGTTGTAGACCTCTATGTCAAAACTCATTACGTTGAGCTTTGGCTCCGGTACGGACGCCGGCTTTGGATGGGATTCAACCAGCACCGTTTTCAAACCGCTTAGCTCCTCCACTTTGCCTATTGCCTCGACACCAGTCAGCGGAGTCAGCCCACGGTCGACCAAGTAACGCCGCGCTGACGGCATGTCGAATTCGTATATCTCCTTGACTCCAGGGAGTTCGCGCATCGCGTGCCTGAGGGGCGCCATGTCCCTGGGGTGGTGGAAGGAGACCTTTATCGTGGCTACGTCACGACTCAACAACTTGCGCTCCACGACCTCGACCGACTTGGGTTTGACCGTATGTCCGTTTTCTGTCAGCTCGAGCTTGGACACCAGTTTTACGACCTTCTGTGGGTCACTAACGGTCGCATAGAGGTACTGCTCGAACGAGGGATCGATCGCCATCACGGGCCCTGATTCGCCCTTGATGAACAGCCTTATGCGGGGTTGCTCCTCCTCTTCGGCATAGTCGACATCAAGCAACAGACCCTTCATACATCTCGTGTGAAAATTCTCCGGCTAAGGATAAAAATTGACTTCTAAAACAAAAAACGGCGGGGATTTCGACCCCTCCGCTACTCGCTCAGCGAGCTCCGGAATCTCGACCACTTTCCATGAGTCGTAGCTTTTTCACGTTTGGGTCTTTTCCCCCCAGTCGTTGCCTCGCACCCTACTTCCAGGTGCTTAACCGCGGCACTCCATGGTTTGTCCCACGTTTTTTCCACGGTTCCCCGTTGTCCGTAGACTCCAGTTCAGCCGCTCCTGTGGGCTTCCATCCCCGCCGCATTATAGTTTGGAGCAACTTTTATTTATAACTGCCCGTTATCGTGCTTTAGTCACCTGTAAGGACAGTATTTAATGTTTTTGTGACAATTCTGGCTCGCCGAAAAGAAATTTATTAATACAAGTTGAGCTATGAACCAAGTTGGGCTGGAGACAGATAAAATGTGCCCGGCAGCGAAACGTCGTATAAAGAAGGGAAAAACGAAGCCCGCTACAAAGAAAGTAGTGGAGATATCTCATTTTTGGGCTGAAGCCGAAGAGCAACCGTTAGACGCCCTCGTAAATCGATTCGAGAAAAAACACCCCACTCTTAAAATACGCCAAAACATCATGGACTGGTGGACCTACAGGGATACTATGAAGCGACAGATGGTGGAAGCCCCTCCGGATGTAGTCGTCTGCAATCTCGGTGACACGCTCCCGCGATTTGTAAAAAATGACCAACTTGCAGATTTGATGGACGTATGGGAAAAACACGACCTTTTTGATGCCTTTCCTGAATGGGTGAAAGAAAATTGTAGTTTTCGCGGCAAGATGTATGGAGTTCCGTCAAAGTGTTTCACCTACGCCGTCTGGTATCTGACCGACGTTTTCAAGGAGCATAAAATCAAACCGCCGAAAACGTGGGGGGAATTTCTGAATGTGTGCGAGTCGTTCAAGAAAGCTGGCGTTTATCCGATCATGGCTGGTAAAGACGAGACGTTCGATTGGTTCAGCAACATCTTGGTTAGAATCGGGGGGCCAGAATTGTATGACGGGCTTAGCAAGGGCACGAAAAGCTGGAGGGACCCAAAAGTCATCAAAGCATATGAAATTTTGAGAGATCTCTCAATAAAGTACTTCTATCCGCATCCTTTTGGTTTCAACTCTCCCATGGCCTGGAGGAAGCTGAACATGCGCGAAGCTGCGATGTACCTACGTGGAGACTGGGTAAACGGCATGTGGCAACGTGAGTACCACTACACTCCTGGTGTAGAGTACGACTATTTCCTGTTGCCTCCGATAGACCAGAGAATTGGGCAGGTCATGGTAGTAGGCGGCGACGCTTGGATGTTGCCTAAGGCGGCACGACATCCTCGAGAGGCAAGAGAATTCATCGAATACGCTGGATCGCTAGAAGCGCACGAGCTGCTGGCTCGAAACGGCATGGGTATCCTCACTCATAAAGACGTCCCCAAAAAAGCATACGATTCGATATCTTTGAGATTGCACAACGAACTATCAAAGTACCCAACAGTGCACGAGATGGGCGCTGCTCTCTCTCTGAAAATAGCTAGCATAGAGCAGGCACAGAGAATGAAAATCTTGCTGAATCCGACCATCAGGAGAGACGCTATTGAAGACCTGGCGTCAGAAATCGAAATAATCTCTAAAGAGCATCATGCGTTGGAGCACCTGCTATCATTCCGTCAGGACGTGAAAGACCAGTACTCCCCCGTATAGACCGCATATTTTTAGACGAACTAGAACCTTATTGCCCGAGTCGGACACACCGAGACACACAACCCGCACCCGTAGCACCTGACTGGGTCCACCTTGGCGACTCTACCGACCACACGAATCGCGTCGTACGGGCAGTGGCGCTCACATAGGCCGCAGATATTACACCTCGAAGCGATGACTTCAACGGGCTTGGCCGTAGTACGGCGCGGTTGTTCGGATATATGACGGAGCGCTATCCCCCTAAAGTCGTTTATGGTGGCATAGCCCTTCGCGTGCATGAACTTCGCCATTTCGTCCGCTATTAGCGCGTAAATCTTATGGCCGCGAATTATCGCTGCCGTGGATACTTGCACCGCAGACGCACCTGCCATTATGAACTCCACCACATCTCGCCCGGTGGTAACACCGCCGGCGCCGATTACGGGTATCTTGACCGCGCGCGCGATGTCGGCCACACACCTTATCGCGAGCGGCTTGACCGCGGGTCCAGTGAGCCACCCGTAGCCCTTCGGGCCACCGAGCATAGGCATAGCGTCCTCTATGTCGATTGCCATGCAGGGGCCGAGGGCATCTATCGCGACTATCCCGTCTGCACCAGCCTTCTCCACCTCCTGCGCAAACTGGGCGATGTCGGGCACGTTGGGGCTGAGTTTTACGAAAACAGGGATTTTCACCGCTTCCTTAGCCGCCTTTGTCGTCTCGACGACGGAATTCACGTCGTTGGAGTGGTGTGTCGAGAGCTCGAGCGCATCTGCCCCCGCCGCCGCGACCTTTGGCGCGACCTTCCGAACTTCATCTGCACTGTAACCCACGCTCACTATCAGCGGCAGTCCAGTCTTCTTCACCTTTGGAAATTCAGATTTTAGCCACTGATCGAGGGTGAGGTCGCTCCACAGCTCTGCGTTCATAAGACTGTCCCTGACTTTGATGATGCAGGGGCGAGGCACGTGCGCTGGCTCGGCGCTGATTGTCTTCGATACCAGACCTCCAGCGCCACCCTCTGCTACTCTCACCAGACTGTACCCGTCGCGCGTAGTCGGACCAGATGCCGACAGGACGGGTGTTTTGAACTTAAGACCGCAGATTTCTACGGAGAGGTCCACCATATAATCACCTTCCTGTCAGGCCAAGCTTCTGCCAGATCTTCTCCGCAGATTTCATTGCCAGCTTCACAGCCTCGGCCTCATCCATCGTCTGGACCTTTCTGTCTTGCATTATCACGTTCCCGCCTACGATCACCGTCTCCACATTGCACCCGCTCACCCCATCCACGACGTGTCCGATAGCGCTATCGGTGCGTAATGGTGTCGAGGTAAGCGATGGGTCG
>CAYMXQ010000036.1:0-7918 GCA_964394495.1 Hadarchaeota archaeon (SeqCode) | reverse complement strand
ATCATGGCGCCAGCTGCACTGAACGGCATGAAACCCTGTTCCCTCATCGCGACCACAGCTCCAGAGTCACATCGATTATGGGGTCTGACTCCAGTTCCAGCCCTAACATGTCGGTACCGAGCGCCTCTCCGATTCGTCGCTTCAGTTCCTCCTGCGAGGCCGGCAGGGAGAGCATCAAGGTTTCGGAGCAGAGCTGGGTTCTGGCATGGGACATGTTCTCTATCTCGGTCTCGAAGAGAACACGCGCGAACACCAGGTCGATGGGTTGCGTCCTCACGCGCAGACTATATCCGAAGCGCCCGCCGATCATCCGGTCAAGCACTGACCTTAGAAACTCCCTTAGTCCCTCGTCCATGGCTTGGTTCGGTCGCATGACTGTGATGTCCGCGCCTCCCGCCTCCACGCGCAGGTTGAGGAGAGCGTCCTCGGCTAGGAGCTGCGCGAGTGTCTTGCGGTTCAGTTCGCGTTTTGCCGACTCTCCGATGACCGGTAAGTCCAGCTCGAATCCGAACGCGCCCAGCCGGTACTCGAACCCTCCGAACTGCTCCGCGGTCGCGCTCTGAAGGGACAGCAAAATGCTATGCGCGAAACTGGTCGCATGCCTCGTGCTCTCTGACCTGGGGTCAACGGGGCTCGCCCCTGCAAGCAGCAGGGTGGCGGTTGAGAGGAGCATGGCGAATACGAGCATGTCCGCGATGTATCCGAACCCCCGTTCCTCCACCTAACCCCTCCATATCTGCACGGACAGTTCGCACGTTCCCACTGCGCTCTGAACGGCGGGCAGACAAACGGAAACCGGCGGCGAGAAGTACCGTCCGAGCAAGTCCGGCTCCGGGCCGTTAGCAAAGACGAGTCCCCCATCGAGTGACCTGACCTCGACGCGCATGCTCACCCCTTGCGTTGCCAGGACCTTCGAGTAGTTTTCGAGACGTTCGCGCGAGAGCTCGAGTTGACCGTTCTTTTCAGCTAGGACCTGGTACCTGATCCTCTCGGCGACGTCCAGCGCAAGGTCGAAATCCTCGTAAGCGTTCCGCCGCTCCGCGTAGACGTGGTAGGAGTGGGCCAGGGCGACGACGAACACCACGACGAGCCCCACGATGGCCAGAACCGAGAATAAATCTTCGCCCACCGAAAACACCATCTATACCACCTCCATCTGAATCGCATCTGATTTTACGAGATGGATTTCGCTCGGGTTTTTCGCGGCTAGGGTGAACTCCCCGCCGTTCACCGGGTTCATCAGCATCAGCACGCGTTCGACCTCTTCCTCTGCGATGACGCGCACGCGGACCACTTCCACACCACAGCCCTGCTCGCCTGTCACGACCAACTCGAACTGCTGTGGGATGGCGGGCAGGCTTCGCCGCATCTCCATTTCGCCCGGTATAGAGTCCGCTGCCTCGATTGCGCCGGCGACGGCATCTGCCACCTGGGCAAGGTCCTCTCGCTCGGCAACGCGTCCTATGCCGGCGTACATCGAAAAGACTGCACACAACAACACCATAGCCGCCAGAGTGACACCGACCTTACAGACCAGAAAGCTTGTGAGTAGCCCTCGCTCGTTCACCCGGCACACCTCATCTCCAGAAAGCAAGACCCGTCCGCCCCGCGCTTGAGCTCGATGAGGTAGCTTCCGCTGCCCACCCGCGTTTCGAGCGAGTAAACCAACAGTGGCAGGACATCGCTGCGGACGGTCTCCTCGCCCATAACGAGCTCTACTATGTCCCCACCCAAGATGATCACGCCTCCCGCCAGGTCTAGCTCGACAAGCTGGGTGCTTCCGATCCCTCCGGCGCTCAGGATACGCGCCCGCTCGACGAAGAAGTTGAAGCTGTCTATCGCCCGCTGGCGTTCGCTTAGCCTCTGCGCCTGATTGGTGCAGGCCACCCCTATCGCAAGCGTGCTCGCACCCAGCACGGCGCCGAGCAGCAGCGCTACGGGCAGGGACTCCATGCCCCGGACATCGCGACGCATGAGGTCACTATCCCACTGCAGCCTGCCCCTGCCATGGGATGTACCCGTTGCGAGTGACCTGCACGGTGGCCACTACAACATCTGCGCTGTTCAGCGGGATGGTAAACGTGTACTGGTTCGAGTTGGTCCCAAGGGTGTGGGCTTTCATGCCTCCGGGGTATTTTACCACAACTGTTGTTCCCCCGAGGTTGTCGCCGCTCGCGGCGTCGTAGACCTTCACGGTCAGGCGGTTGCTCGACATCGTGAACCTGGCATCCATGTCCCGCAGCACAGTTCGCTCGGCCGTCCCCACGAACTGCATCAGGACGCCCATCGTCATCGTGCCTATCACGAGCGCCATCACCAATTTGATCGGGACGCCCATCAGCTGTCCTTTCTCATCCATATTTTCCCGCCACGGCTTTGTGCGGAGGTCGTTTATAAGAGGACAAAATTTCGGTTAGACAGGTTTTTAAATCTCGCGGGTTAGCTAGTTCAGGATTGCATGAAGGAACGAGCCCTAGGTTGGAGTCTCTGGCTACTTGGGTTTTTCCTTGCAATCGGGCCACTACTCGTGGCGCTCGGTACGCACAACTGGGACATCAAGGCGGCCGTTCTGCCGAGCGAGGCCGAGATGAGCCAGATCCAAGGTACTATAACGGGGATA
Organism: Hadarchaeota archaeon (SeqCode); assembly: GCA_964394495.1. Lineage (GTDB taxonomy): Archaea > Hadarchaeota > Hadarchaeia > Hadarchaeales > Hadarchaeaceae > B75-G9. The sequence goes on along the minus strand of CAYMXQ010000036.1, from coordinate 5,298 downwards.
TTCGGCGGTGGCTTTTCGGAGAACACGTTGGTACCCGGATCGCCGGAACTAGTTGGCAGCACGATAAGGTTACCGATGCAGTTCAATTCCCCGTTCAACATACCGACAAAAATCAAGGAGCTTTCAGGATCAATTACCGATGGCGGCGTGGAGGTGGCGCAGATACAGATGGAAGAGAGCGAGGTGAACGTCCCGGCGATGGGAACTGCGAACTTCACGCTGGTAGGAACATATACGGGAGGGATACCGACCAATCCACAACTGTCGAGCGTCAACGTGACAGTTGAGTTATACGGGGTGGAAATCCAGCTCCATATATCGGTTGGGGGGGCGGGTCCATGAAATCCAAGGAGTTCCTGCTCTCCATCAACTGGTTCGGCTTGGTCACGGGCATACTACTGCTGGCGCTACCATTCCTCGGCCCATGGTGGATTGGCAGGGCAGGGACCGGAGCGATGGAGATAGCGCTGTCTCCCTTCGATATGAACATGTCCTTCATGGGGTTGCCGCTCGGGTCGTCCCTTGTGGGGCTATTCCTGTTGGCCACCAAGATTACATTTGTGATAGCGGGCGTGTTCATGATTCTGAGCTCTCTGTTGACCAAGTACTGGTGGTCGAAGCGTCTCTTCAGGTTCGGTGTGATGAAGCCGTTCTGGTCCATAATCGGCCTTGTCGTAATGCTGGCAATCGGTGCTTTCGTCGCCAATAATATCCTTCCTGGCCTGCTCTCAGGGATGACCGGAGGGGCTGGAGGTGCATCGATTCAAATAAACGTGCCGTATGTCTCCGGGAGCTCGGTCTCATCGATTCAGGTGGGAACGACAGCGACTGTGACCGCCCCGATCACCATGTCGCTCACAGGGATCTTCGGGGTAGCTGTGGCCACGGCGGTCCTGGGCATAATCGCTAGGATCTACAACAGGAGGTTGGTCCCGCCGAGTAAGGTAATAGTGAAGCCAGTGCCTGAGCGCGAGGTGATAAAATTGAAGCCGTCGGAGAAGGCCGAGGAAAGGAAAATCATAAAGTTAAAACCAAAGTAAGGCGCAGTCAGGTCTTCATGGAGGAGAGCTGATGAAGGGCGAGAAATACCTGTGGGCGATAATAATAATGATATTCATAGGGGTGGGGATTGTTTTTGGATATCTCTTCTTCCACGACCAGGAGGTCAGGGCCCTGAACGCGGGGTCGCCAACTAACGCTGCCCAATACCAAATGCTCAAGTACACCACCATCGGCGCAGGCGTGACCGTGGATGTACTGATCTTAGTGTGGATTTTGAAGACAAGGTTAGCAGAGCTTCCGAAGACAAAGCGCCTCAAGCTCAGTGTCAAGGAGCCAGGTAAAGGGGAGACGAAACCCAAGCTCCTCAAGGTCCGGGTCGCTGAGCCGGGCAAAAAGGAGGAGAAGCCCAAACTCCTCAAACTGCGCGCAGCAGAGCCGGAAGAGGAAAAGAAGCTAAAGGTACGCGCAGTGGAGCTCAGCCCTGCCGAAAAGGAAGGTCGGATCAAAGAGATAATAGACAAGTTCTGGGCGGAGAAGGGCGAGGCCTCGATGGACGAGGTAGTCAGAGAGTCGGCCAAGTACGGGATAACCAAGCGAGACGTTGAAAAGTATATTGAGGACGAGAAGAAGCGCGGAAAGTTGGATACCAAGAGCGCTTAACCGAGCTCTAGTTTACCCTTCTTCACTAGGGCGTTAATCGACTTCTGTACTTCGCCCTCTGATACTCCTAGGCGCTCTGCACAATCCGCGACATCGATTCCACTGGGATGCGACTTTACGTACTTGTACACCTCAGCCTCCACATCGGCCGGTTTCTGTTTTTTAGGTTTGGCCTCGACCGCTTTAACGGCCAGTTTCTTTCCTTCCTTGACCTCAACTCCAGGTAGCCCCTTCGCCCTCATGAAGACGAGAGCCGCACATATCGCCGCGGGGATGAGGATCATCATTCCGATAAAGCTTATGATGATAGTGCAGAACAGCGCCCCCGCAATCAGCGCCATTATGCCTGCCCCCATCGACAGCCCCCCGACCCCCGTCTTTTCTCTGATGATTATGAAAGTCACGCCAAGCAGAATCAGGAACACGCCGATCATTATCAGGCTCACCAGGCCAAGGATAATCGCGGCTTGGGCCACGATCACGATTGGCAGGACCAGGAGCACGAAACCGAGTATGACGCTGACCATGCCAATTATCACAGCGACAATCCCTATTATCCCGGCTGCTGTGGATATACCCGCACCATAATGCTTGCCAAGCGTCCTCGCGCCAGACGAGACGAGGAGGACACTGATGTAGAGGATTATGCTGCCCACTATCGACATTATCTGGTACCAGGCGGCCGCGAGGAACGTTATATTGACCATTCCAAGTATCGTCAGTATCAGAATAATGAACACTGAAGGCAGAAGAAGGATACAGCCCGCTGCACCTGCTTTACTTCCCAATTGTTCATCCTCCAAAAAACACCGTGTAATATGTGGATATAAATCCTTCCTTACTAGGCGCCTTAAACGATCCATCCATTTGTTGCGCTGAGGCAGGGTTTTTATATTTATATCCAGAGAAGCGACGATTAAAGGGGTAATTATGCGAAGGGCGACGTTCATAGTCATAGCAGGCGGAGGCAAGGTAGGCGCTCAAATCGCTCGGCAGCTAATCGAGCAGGGCAAGGATGTGGTGGTTATAGAGAAGGACCAGCCCCTCTGCGAGAGGCTGTCGACTGAGCTGAACGCGATGATAATAAGCGGGGACGCCACGGACAAGAAGGTGCTGGAGGACGCGAGGATAGAGAACGCAGATGTATTCGCGGCGGTGACTGGGAACGACAGCGAGAACATAGTCTCCGCCCAGCTGGCGAAGTACTCTTACAACGTCCCGCTCGTGCTCGCGAGGGTCGAGGACATGGACCGGGCGCGCATGATGCAGGGGATGGGGATAGACCTGATAGTGAGCCCGGCGCACGTGGCGGCGATGGTGTTCGAGAACGCGATAGCCCTGCCTGGTACTACATCCGTGCTGATGTCCGGAACCATCACTAGGGCGGTCGAAGTGGACGTGTCTGAGAACTCTAAGGCGAAGGGCAGGAAGCTGGCCGACCTGGATATACCGACCGGATGCGTTATCGCCGCCATATACCGCAAGGGCAAGCTCACAATCCCGAGGGGCGCCACTGAGATTAAGGAGGGCGACGTCGTGGCACTCATAGGGGAGGAGAACGCGATGAGGAAACTCGTTGAGATGCTGAGGGGATTGTGATGGGACTCAGAAAGTTCAGCCTGACAAGATCCCTGAAGAAGAACTTTGACTTCATCGCCGGCGTGCTCAGCGAGATAGGTCTGGCCCTGGCGGTATTCGTCGTCTCAATGCTCATCTGCATGCTGCTGGTCCTCATCAAGCCCCCGCTGTAGGTGAGACCGTGATACTGCCGCTGGAAAAGGAAGACCTGAAAATAATAGGGTACAACCTGAGCAAGATATGCTACCTTATCGGGGTGGTTTTGCTCCTGCCGATAATAGTGGCGGTCATCTACAAAGAGTTCGACACAATACCGTATTTTCTCATAGCTTCGTCCATTGCGATAATTCTTGGCTGCCTCGGCTCTCATTTCCTCCGAACAAAAAAGGAGATGGAGATAAAACACGCGCTCGTGATGGCAGCCCTCGCCTGGATCATCGCGCCCCTTTTGGCCAGCATACCCATCTGGATGTCGAACGCCACCGCCTCGTATTTGGATGCAAGCTTTGAGAGCGTCAGCGGTTTCACTGGCACTGGCCTTACTCTGGCGGTGGACATTGACCACCTCGCACACAGCGTGAACTTTCTCAGGCACTTTTTGCAGTTCTTGGGGGACGGCATAGGTATCATAGTGATCTCACTCTGCATCTTCGGCAGGACGGAGATCAGCTCGGTCCTCGCTTTCAAGGGAGAGGCCAGGGAAATAGGCATAAGGCCGAGCATCGTGCGCACTGCCAGGGTAATCTTTGGCATCGCGATAACGTTCCTCATCATCGGTGCAGTCCTGTTCACGGTGGCCGGTGTCAGCGAGGGCCTCGACCCTGGCACAGCGTTTTTCGATGGTCTCAACCACTCGATGACCGGTTACGCCACGGGCGGTTTTAGCACCCGGTCCCAAAACCTGCTCTACTACCACAGCATCTGGTTTGAGGTGGTCGCTGTCGTGATGATGATAATAGGGGCGCTCAACTTCAACCTCCACTACGTCGTCCTCGGAGGCAAGAGGAGGGAGATACTGAAGAACATGGAGGTCAGGATGCTCCTGTTCGTGCTGGTAGCGGCTGGCCTCCTCATCTCGGCGAACCTGCTGGCCGCAAACATGTACCCCTCTGGGGACGCCCTGCTCAGGAAGGGGGTCTTCCACCTGATATCTGCCCAAACCACCACTGGTTTCCAGACCGTTCCTCCCGCCCACTTCATGTGGTTATGGCCCGCTTTCTCAATGTTCTTGTTATCGATGGTAATGATAATCGGCGGGTGCGCCAACTCCACATCTGGCGGGATAAAGATGTTGCGAATCGGTGTGATTTTGAAGTCGCTCGCGAGGGATGTGAAGCAGGTGCTGTTGCCAAAGACCGCGGTCGTCAAGGGGACCTACCACCACATAGAGGACACGCCACTCACGGAAACCGTTGTGAAGGGTGCGGCGGTGATAGCACTGAGTTACCTCGTGTTGTTCTCAGTCGGTACACTCATCACGACGGCTTACGGCTACGGCCTGGAAGATTCGATGTTCGAGACATCCTCGGCTCTGGGGAACGTGGGGTTGAGCTCTGGAATAACCACCCCAACCATGCCGGGCGGTCTGAAGGTCACGTACATGTTTCTGATGTGGGCCGGAAAGCTTGAGATAATGGCAGTGCTGGCTCTGCTCGGGTTCGTGATATTAGGGATTAGAAAGGGGGTCAGGAGATGAGAAAGGTCGCCTTGCCGATTCTGCTGGTTTTGCTCATGTTAGCCCCGGGCCTCGCCAGGGCCGAGTCCGGGATGGAGCTGGTCAAGAACTCGGCTGATTTCGACGGTGCGGCCGTCACTTTCAGGGGCGAAGTAATAGGGATACTCATGAGGGGCGATTCTGCTTGGGTCAACGTGCTCGACAACGGGGTCGCCATAGGGGTCTGGTGTCGAGCGGACGATGCGAGGAAGGTATCAGCGGTCGGAGATTACACCCATATCGGGGACACGGTGGAGGTGACCGGGACGTTCCACTTTGCGTGCCAGGAGCACGGCGGGGACCTGGACATCCATGCCGATAAGATTACGCTCAGCCAAAAAGGC
>CAYMXQ010000035.1:0-8148 GCA_964394495.1 Hadarchaeota archaeon (SeqCode) | reverse complement strand
AAGGAATTAAGTTTCTGAATTCAGTTCCTAAGCAGAGTTTCTTACCCCCTTAAAATACCCCGCTTTGAACTTCTAGTGGAGCTTGAAGCTCCAAAACAAAAAGGGAGGAAAAAAGTGAAACTGCAAGCAGTATTGGTAAGCTTGCTCACGATAGGGCTAGCGGGGAGTATGCTGGGAGTCGGAACTTTCGCTTACTTCAGTGACGTCGAATCCAGCACCAACAACCTCATCCAAGCGGGCACCATAGACCTCGCGGTGAACGATCAGAACCCATGGGCTCAGGCTGGGGTCGTGATCGATGACATGAAACCGTGTAAGGTACAGTACGTCGAGGTCACGGTGAAGAACGTCGGTGGTAACCCGGGCAATTTGTACCTCCACTTCGCCGATATAGTATGCAGCGGTGGAGTCCAGACCGAGCCGGAATCCCAGGAGTCGCCTGACGATAACATCGCCAAGGTGATAAAGGTCGACATAGACAACCAGTGGATAGGCACCATGAGCGAGATCGCCTGCCAGCAGTACATGATAGGGGTGCTGCAGCCGGGCGAAAACCGGACCCTAACCCTCAGCTTCCACATGGACGAGAACGTCACGAACTGGGCCCAAGGTGACAACTGCACGTTCACCTTGAAGTTCGTGCTTGAGCAGCTCCGAGATGGGCTCGGGCCTCTGTAGAGAGCTTCGATGCCTGCTACCTGGCGGGGGAAACGAATGTCAAGAGTAGCCCTGATGTCGGTATTGCTGGTAGGCCTTGCCATCATGAGCCTGAGCAGCGGCACGATGGCCTACTTCAGCGACGTGGAGAGTTCGACCGGCCACATCACGGTGGGGACGATAGACCTCCAACTAGGACACCCTTCGGGCGCTGTCGAGGTCACCACGAACCTCCACCCCAACATCGCGTACGACTGGAGTAATTATCCTGACACCCAATACCCAAGTCCCCCGATACCATCCGGGAAGTATCTGACGGACGCTGAGCTGGACATGTTGGAGAACAGCGACGACGTCAAGTACGTAAGCTATGGACCATGGAGCTACTGGCATTTCTCCGAGGACAATGTCGAGTACATCGACTTCTGGTTCGAGAACTTGCCTGACAATGTCGAGATATTGGACGTCAAGCTAAAGTTCGAGTGGACTAGGGCGTCCTATTCCATCAACGCGTTCAAGATATTCGCGTATGACGAGACCACTGGCGCGATCTGGTACCAGTTCGTCTATACCCATCCGGACAACCTTCCGCCCCTGAACGCTGACCGCCTGTACATCTTCGACCTGCCCTCAATCGACACCGTGGCCGAGGTGAACTCCACGGCGGTCCGGTTCAAGGCGCAGTGTCCAGACTCCCGCACCTGGCACGACTGGGTGAAGCTGGAGGTGACCTACCGCACCGGCGACGGTGGTATAGAGTGGCGCGACGGCATCTCAGAGACGTGGGTGATAGAGGACATGAAGCCATGCCACACCGCCGACGCTGAAATTTACATAAGGAACGTCGGGGCGAACGCTGGCGACCACATAGAGATACACGCCACGAACACAGTCGAGGACCCGGAGGGTCCGGAGTCGGACACGGAGGAGAACACCACAGACCTGGACCGAGCGATCGAGATCACGGAGATGACCTGGGACGGTGACAACATGCTGCCGCTGCTTCCTGACGCCAACGGGAACGGGTACAAGGACTTGGACGATTTGGAACAAGCTGGTATGGACAACATCAGGCCCGTGCCGCTCCCGAACGCCGCCAACTACATCAGGTTTTACATCGCCCTCCACTTCCACGGGACGGGCGACGACGACTACCAGGGCGACCGGCTGATCACCACGTTGGTGTTCATACTCAACCAGGACCCTAGCCAGTGAGCAGACCCATTTCCAAAGTCATTGGTGAGCTGGGAAAATGCCGGGGAGAAAAAAGGCGCGGCCGTGGGAGCCATGCGGCAGGAGACAGCGTAGTCCGTCGGATAGGTGATCGGATATGCGTCGTTCCAGGGTCGTCATAATGGGCGAAATACTATCAGAGGCGAAGGAAGGTGTAGGCAAAACGGCCTTGGTCTACCGCACCAACCTGAACTTCAAACTAATTGACAAGTACCTGGGATCGCTGATAGAGGAAGACCTGGTGAAAGTTAAGGGGGGCTCCAGGTTGAAATACGAGACCACCGAGAAGGGGTTTGATTTTTTGAAAATATTCAACGTGTTGAAAATGCCGGGGGATGGCCATGCGATTGGCGCGACCGAGGGACGCGTGGGACGAGGGGCCAAGAACTGATCGGAGGGGACTCCGCGCGGGGTGGGCCGGTTCGGGGTCCAGGGAGAAAAAATGGACGAAGAAGCGCGTGCTCGGGACCGCGATCCTGACGGCTTTCGTGGTCGCTTTCGTCGTGGTGCTCCTGCTCCTAGCGACGGGCTCGGTTAAATTGCTCGTGGTCTTCAGCGGAAGCATGGCCCCCGCGATGAACCCTGGCGACGTGGCGGTCGTCACCCCCATAGCCCCGGAAGACGTGAAGCTCGGAGATATAATCACATTCAGAAATCCCAGCGATCCCAGGGTCGTCACCTCCCACCGCGTCGTTGAAATCCTAGAAGGCGAGGTGCTCCAATTCAGGACCCAAGGCGATACGAACGAGGCGCCGGACATTCACTTGGTCAAGGCCTCGGACGTGACGGGCGCGGTCTCCTTATCCATCCCACACCTCGGGTACCTCTCGGCGTGGATGAGGCACCCCGCGTTTTTCCTCTCGCTCATCGTGCTCCCCGCGGTGATGTTGATCGGGCTTGAGGCCAGGAACGTGATGGGACACGTCGGTGGAAACGTCGAGGAGATAAAGAAGCATGTATTGAAAGGGATGCTCGAGCTGGACGACAGGGGGCTCGAGGAGCTTTTCGACGGGATGGACTATCGGGAAGTCGAAGCGGTGCTAGTTGAGCTGGGGCTGATAGAGACGGGGGGTCAGCTCTCGGCGGTCTCGAATGCAGGGATATTTGCGGAGGGATAAATTGAGACTGACGATGTGGACGTTCTCCGCTCTCATTCTGGCGTTGGCAATGGCTGGGGTCGCTTATGCTCACTGGTCTGAGACCTTGTACATCAGCGGAACGGTCAACACGGGTGAGCTGGATGTCGCCATAACCGCGGGGGACTCCTGGGACACCGAACCATATGAAAAGGACGTCAGCTCGATAAGGTGCTGGGTTGAGATAAGCGACCCTTACACTTTGTGGGTGGAGGTCAAGAACGCCTACCCGTGCATCGATTATCACCAGAGGTTCACGGTCAGGAACACCGGGACCATCCCCGTACACCTGTACCTGACGCTCGGCCAACACGATCCAGACATCACGGTGGAGATAACCGGCATACCGCAGGCTCATCAGCTTCACCCGAATGAGGCCATCACCGGACAGATCCACGTCCACGTCGAGCAGGGTGCCGAACAGGGCAGCTCGTATAACTTCACCGCGGAGATCTTAGCAGTGCAATGGAACGATCCGCCCGCCGGTACGGGTGGGGAAGGAGGCAATCCAGGTGCAGGTGAAGGTCATGGCAACCCTGGCACCGGTGGAGGGGAGAACGACCCTGGAACCTGGGAAAACGATGGTGGTTCAAACCCCGGAGAAAATGATAACTCCAACCTTGGGGGATGGGAAAACCTCGGCACGGAGGAGAACAGTGCCCCTGGTACAGGTGAAAATGAAGGTGGCTCGGGCACAGGTGGAGATGATTATAATCCGGGCACAGGGGAAAACGAGGGCGGTTCTGGTTCAGACACAGGGGAGAACAATCTTGGAATAGGTGAAAATGATGGCGGGTCCAACCCTGGAGAAAATAATGACCCTGGCACCGGGGACAACAATGAAAACGATAGCGGTCTCGGCCCTGGAGAAAACGGGGATAATCCGGGCACGGGTGAAAACGAGAACGACTTCGATGCAGGTGGGGAAGATGATGACTCCGGAACGAGTGAAAACGAGGGCGATTTGGGAACTGGTGGGGACGACGACGAATTTGGCACGGGCGAGGACGAAGGCGGTCAATCAGGTCCGGGAGGATACGAGGGCGGTTCTGGTGATGGAGGAAGCTCTGGCGGGACGGGAACAGGAGGAAGTGGTTCAGGCAAAGGTGGAAGCGTTGGTGGTTCTGGCGCGAGCGGGAATGGTCCTAGCTCAGGGCAAAATGGAAACGGGAGTGGCAATGTACACGAGGGATCCGATCATGACGAACCGCTCTTCTTACTTGGGGTACCACTGACGTTGTTGTTCCTGCTGGGGCTCCTGGCGTATCTGAAGATTTATTGAAAAATTGGTGCTCCATGCGAATTTGAGATAGACCATAAATTTTTCAAATAGCCACCGACAGCAAAAACTAGTCACTGAACAAAGTTCCTTGACAAAATTTCTTACCCGCTTAATAAGTCGCGTGAGTTCTGACTCCAATCAGCTAAGTCAAACAAATGCAAATTCAGCTCTTTTTGATGAGCCTCGATTTTTTTAGGAACTGTTTTGTTGTCACGACGTTGATCATCCGTTTTATCTTCTCCTGATGAAAGATTCTGTCACCCGATACAAAAAAATCGGCCTTAGACTTTACCGCCGCCGCTAAGATTTGAGCATCTTTCGCACCTGTCAAGTCCTTGAATTTTTCAGCTTCCCGTTTCGACGCTTCCACGATTTCAGCAGCTTTGGACCAGCCCACTACAACCACGCTTGAAATAGCGGGATTCAATCTGAACTTCTCCACCAGGGTTCTCCTTGTCTCTTCGACCACTTGTTCCGATATAACGAGTTTAATCTTCCCATCAAGTGCTAGGTCTAAAAGCTTTGCTTCGTTGCCCACGAAAAGTAAACCTGATACAAGCGTGTTGGTGTCGATGAAAACCCTCGGCTGCATTCGGTTACTTCCTGAGTTCTCTTATCGTTTTTCCGACCATTGCCCTAGTTACCCCTGCCTTCTTCGCCTCTCTCCTGAGTTCTCTCGTCAACGCTTGAAGGGACTCCCGCCCGAGTTTTTTAATCACGATCACGTTTCCAACCTCTTCGACTACCATGTAATCGCCCTCGAAGATCTCTAGGTCTGCCCTGAAATCCGAAGGTAGGGTTATTTGCCCGTTCCTGGTCATCTTTACTACCTCAACAGCCATGATACCACCATAGTAATTTACTAGATCTGCCTATTTATGCTTTCTCCATCTTCGAAATCAGCGGCCTCGCCTTGCAATGATGTCCATGTCTTGCCCCATAGGGTTCCGGTTCTGAGGGGACAGAAAACCACCATCTCGCTGAGCCTAGTCACTGAACAAAGTTCCTTAACTCGGTTTCTTGCCCGCTCAATAAGTCGCGCGAGTTTGTATCTCAAATTTGACCATGAAGAGCATCAACTTGAAATCAAACCCGAACTTTTTCCAACACTTCATCTAACTTCCGAGATATCCCCAACCTCTCGGCCCGAAGCTTCAAGTACCTCATATCGAGTTTGCCCTTTTGCCTGTGCAAAACGCCGAGCGCATCGTCCACGTCCTTCCCACGGCCGATGTCTAACTTCGCTAGGACCAAATCCTCGGGTGAACACGCCCAAGTCCGAACGCCGAAAATTTGAACTTGACGCCTGCGCTCAATGGCCTCTCTCTCATGGTCTGTTTTCGCCAGCCAGAAATCGACCCTGTACCCAGATTTCGGACATGCCATCACGAACCTGTCCCCCGCTTTGACCATCTCCCTCACCTCGGGTTCGGAGATCTCGAAATTGGCCTTCTTCACTGCCTTGATCAGACGGTCCACCCCTTCGCCTTCGAGCTTTACCGCCAGGTCTACGTCGATGGTCGCGCGTGGAAAACCATAATAGTTCGCGGCTAGTCCACCAACTATCATGTACGGGATCTTCGCCTCTTCCAGCGCTCTCAACGCCTTCTTCGTGACAGTCCTGACATCCATTCTTCCTCCCCCCATAGGAGTTCGTGAACTTCAGGGCCGGGTTTTTTCCCCAACGAGCTCGCGAATACCTCAATCGACGCATCCGACAGCTGGGCGCCGATCTCCACGCTTCTGGAGCCACTCATCCTGCGGTACTGTTTGACCGTCCTCTCGACTTCCCATGGCTTCATGATCTTCCACCACTTCAGCTCTTGTCGTCCCATCATAAAAACACCTCCGAGAAAACTCCTGTTCCTCGAAATGTTTGAAAGAAGATCGAGGGTTGGTTATCCACAAGACCACCAACCGCCGAGCTGGGTTACTGAACTAAGTTTCTTGCCCGCTTAATAATCCTCCTTGGGATGCTGTGTCGGTGCAAAAGCGTGCACGCGTGCCATTATCTGGAGCACGTTAAACGAGCCAGGTACGGGGGACTAACAGGGAGCCCTAGTTAAAGGATTCCAAATTGGACTTTTTAGACATCAACTATCACTCGTAGAAGAGCGAAAGCAATGAAGAGAAAGGGCCTCAACCACGCTTATATGTCGACTTTGCACTTGCAGATATTTTCTCATGCAGTTCGACTTTAAACAAGGGCGAAGCGGTCATGCGCTGGATCCATGTGCCTAAGTGCGGATCTACAAACGAGTATTCTCCTCGACCACCCCGCTTCACGCACTCTCTGTTCATGAGGCGCTGGATGGCGCTCAACACTTGCTGGATTGGAAGAGCGCTGTACTTGGCTATCTCGACCGGTGCCTTCACGTTAAAGTGGGCCATTCCCATAACCACCTTCTTTTCCCGCGAAGGCAGAGAAATAAAGGTATCCCGCAGATGCTCGGCGTCGTTCTCGATTCCATAATCATGGGCCATCCTAACATCATCCTCGTCAATTTCCCGTTTGCCCCTGGCGACGACCAAACAGTTCTTGCACATCCACTGTACATAGAACGGGTGACAGGCTGACATCCTTATGATCTGTTGCACCGCGCCATCTGTAAAGCGCAGGCCGATATCCCCTGCGGGTTCCCTTATCAGCCTTTGTGTGTCTTCCTCGCCTAGGGGGCCAACCTTCACGCGTTCGAATACCTTAAAAAGCTTTGACTTTTTCCGCGAGACGATTGAATCGATGGAGGTAGAACCTGATATCACGTAAGCGACATGCGGTGAGGCTCCGACCCATCCTTTCATCAACCCCAGGATTTCCTCTCCGCACCTCGCAACAATCTCCTGAAATTCGTCGATTATTACAACTATCGGCATCTTGTGTTTGTCCGCGAGTTCACAGATGTTTTTGAACGATTCCTTCGCCATCTCGAGTTCGGATGGTTCACCCTTTCCGAGCAAGATACTTATTTTGAGGAGTTCCCCGATGTTGATGTCTACCTTTCTCACCTCGTCGATAACTCCGAGAGTTCGCTCTTTCAATGCGCGATATACTCCTTTTAATAGTCCTTCATTCCGCTTCGAATACCTGACGGCGACACGTTCGGAGAGAATGCGAAAGAAATCTCCCATCGTTTCAGGGTAGTCCTTAAAGTAGTCGATTAAAATCACCAGTTCACCGCGTCGTTCGAGTTCGTGTTCCACCGTTTTGAGGATAGTGCTTTTCCCTATCCGCTTAACTCCTATCAGGGCTATATCTTGTGGGCTTCTCTTACCCCGTGGTAGGACTGCAGAGATAAGGTATTTGATCTCCTTTTCCCTGCCATAGATCCTGTCTCTCGTCGGGTCGAGTGCTCTTCCAGTTATCCAGGGGTGCGTTTCTTGCATTTATATCATCATTGGTATATTTTACATCAATTTTGGTATATATATTTTTTGGTATATCCTCCGCGGTAGCTTCTTTCAGCGATCGTCAACGTTCTCGTCGAGGCGTTGGGTGGGGGTCCTTTATAAAGAAACAAATTTGTGGTTCTGTTCCACTTTTCACAAGATAGCCACTGAACATAGTTACTGAACTAAGTTTCTTACCCGCTTATTTATCGTCCTGACGAGCCTTTTCGGTGCAAACGTGCACGCGTGCCATTATCTGGAGCACGTTAAAGGAGCCAGGTACGGGGGACTAACAGGGAGCCCCCGTTAAAGGGAGGCAGGTGCCGACCGATGATAGCCCAAAGAAAAAAAGGTGGATAAAATGAAGAAAGCAATAGGAATGTTCGTGGCTTTGATTATAGCGTTGGGCATGACTGGAGTCGCGTACGCTTGCTGGAGCGACACTGTTTACAT
>CAYMXQ010000034.1:0-8236 GCA_964394495.1 Hadarchaeota archaeon (SeqCode) | reverse complement strand
ACGACGACCTTCCCGCCACGGTCGATCGTCTCGGTGACTAGATGTATGAACTCGTTCTCAGCGTCCGTGCGGTGAGGCTGGATGTCCTCCGCTCCACCGTATGTGCTTTCGATGATCAACGTCTCCACGCGTGGGAAGTCGTACATGGCGGGGGAGAACAGACGGGTCCTGTCGAACTTGAGATCGCCTGTGTAGACGATGTTGTGGATGCCCTCGCCGATGTGGAAGTGTAAAATCGAAGAGCCCAAGATGTGGCCAGCGTTGTTGAGCGTGACCCTGACATCCGGAGCGATATCCGTCACATCTCCGTAGTCAAGCGGTATGCAGTGGGAGAGGAAAGTGCCGATGTCGCGTTTGGCGTAAGGTAGTGGTTTGCCTTCACGCTCCGCTATTTCCACGTAGTCCATCTGCAGGAGCACGGCAAGGTCCCGAGTTGCGGGCGTGCAGTAGACCGGCCCCTCGAACCCGTACTTGAACAGGTAAGGTATGAAACCGCAGTGATCTAAGTGAGCGTGGCTGAGGACCACTGCATCCAGCTCCGGCAGCCTCACCTCCGGGGCCTCGAGGTGCGGATATGCCCGGTCCTCCGACGCCACGTTCACGCCGCAGTCCACCATTATCTTGCTTTCAGGCGTCTGCAACAGAAAACACGACCGGCCGACCTCACGGGCGCCGCCGAGTGCGGTGAAGCGCACCCAGTCTCCCTTTCCCTTCTGTTCCCTATGTATGCGCCTACCTATCTTCCTCAGCAGATCCCGCCTCTCTGCTCCGGCTTGGATCATTGAAAGCTGGATGTTTCGCAACAGATCTGACTTAATCGGGGGCGCTCTGACAATGCGCGGCGTCCATGATATCTTGTACATGATCTCGCGGAGCAGGGCCCCGCCCTTGCCTATCGCCACGCCTGGTTTATCCGCCTCGATCGTGACCTCGCCGATGTCCTCGCTGAATATGATGTCCTTTATCCCTGCCTCCTCTGGGACCATTTTCCTAATCTGCTTCTCCGCGTCCTCCTTATCGGTCAGTATGGACGGGTCGGGGCGCAGGATGATCCGCTTCCTGATCTTCCTCGCCAGGTCCTTGATCGCCTCGCCGTTCTCCATCAGGAGGTCAAGGTTCTTGCAGTAGAGCACCAACTTCGGTCCCTCGAAGTCGATGTCCGAGACTGCTTCGGCGAACGGAGTCTCATCTCGCACTATGCGCTTTATCTCCTTCAACAGCTCGTCAGCAGCCATGCAACCAACTAATTTTTAAATGATCAATCCAGCTTCTCTATCTCGTCGGGTGTCAACTCGGAGTACCCCTTTTCGGTTAAAACCGCGACCATTACGTTATTTCCGGTGCCGACGTCCCGCTTCATGGCGGTCCTTATAGCCCTGACCGCGACTGGCAAGACCTCGCGAACCTTCATGCCCTCCTTGAACTCCGTCTCGAGCACACCGTATGCGACCCTCGAGCCAGACCCGGTCGAGAGCATTTTCTCCTCGACCAAGCCCCCGTCGATGTCCAGGAAAAACAACCTCGGTTCACCCGCATCCATGCCTCCCACGAGGAGATTCGCAAGATACGGGAAGAAACTGTATGCGTTCATAAGGTTCGCTACGAGCCTGGCGCATGCGTGCACGCCCATCGCGGTCCCCTCGCGCGTGGCGTAGTACCCCGCCTCGGCCCTCATCATGTCCACCAGGCGCTGGGTGTCCGCCACTCCGCCCGCCGTCGTGAATGCGATGTTGTCTGCGATCTTGTAGATTTTGCGGGCCTCCTTGCTCGCCACCTCGTAACCCATGGTGGCCCGACTGTCCGTAGCAAACACCACTCCATCCTCGCACACCAGCCCAACCGTCGTCGTTCCTTTAAGGTATTCGAGTTTCTGTTCCTTCAAAACTCCTCACCTGAAAAATGCTGCATCAAAAGCAGCCATAAAGAGCTTACGATAGCCGTATATAAAGTTTATCGCAAACTCAAGTGCGGTGGAGATTGAAAGAACCCAAACGAATCGAGCTTCCGCGCGAGGTTTGGATGGGCCCCCGGGTGCTCGCTCAATTGGCCGATGTCTGTAATCGGCTTTGCTCTGGCAAGCGCGCACTGATCGTCGCGGACCAGACCACTTTCAAGATAGTCGGCAGCGTTGTCGAACGGCAGCTGGGGCGCGCGAAATTCTGTGCGGTCCATACGTTGATAAAGCGGGCTGACATGGCTACGGTAACAAACGTCAGAAAACTCGCTAAAAAAGCAGATGTTCTTTTAGGCGTTGGCGGCGGCAAGTGCATCGATGTCGCGAAGCTCGCGTCGTTCGAGGAGGGCAAACCTTTCATCTCCGTGCCAACGGCGGCCTCTCACGACGGGATAGCTTCCTCAAGGGCGTCAATAAGGGGCGGACGAAAACCTACTTCAATTGAAACTCACGCCCCCATCGCGATTGTTGCAGATACTCTTGTAATCAAGCGCGCCCCTCACCGACTGCTCGCAGCCGGATGTGGGGACCTCGTCTCTAATTTAACTGCCGTTCGGGATTGGCAACTTGCCCACCGCATCAAAGGTGAACCATACAGCGAGTACGCTGCGACCCTGTCACTGGTGAGCGCCCAGATAGTGATGGAGAACGCTGGGGTAATTAGACAGCATACGGAAGAGAGCGTCAGAAAGGTGGTAAAGGCTCTGATATCTAGCAGCGTGGCGATGGCGATAGCGGGGAGCAGCAGGCCAGCGAGCGGGGCAGAGCACCTGTTCAGCCATGCCCTCGACATCACGGCTCCTAGACCGGCCTTGCACGGTGAGCAGTGCGGGGTGGGTGCAATCATGATGGCTTATCTTCACGGGGAAAACTGGCAGGATATCAAAGGTGCGCTTCGGACGATTGGGGCCCCGACGAACGCGCAAGAGCTTGGCATACCAGCGAAATACATAGTCAAGGCGCTAACCATCGCGCATCGCATAAGGCCAGATCGTTACACTATTTTGAAAAATGGGCTCAAGCCCAGCGTGGCCGAAGAACTCGCAAAAGCCACTGGCGTCATTTAGTGGCTTTTTTTGACTGTTATCCTGTCGCCCGTCTTAACCTTGCGGAAATTCTCCACCCCACTATTTATGCGGGCGAATGTATTCACGGGGCTGATTGGCTGTGAGCGCCCGAAGAAGATGCAGAACCCGGGCCCCTCAGGCCAGTAAGAAACATCACCGGCCGTGGTCTTCGGTGCTGAACTCTCGTGAGGGATCTTCACAGGAATCTCGAAGTAGACCTCCTCCTTCCAAATCTCGAGTTCCGCATCGAACGGCAGTGCTTGCCAAATCGCCACACAGGTTTTTGGGCAGTCATGCTCGAGAAGTTCAGCCTCGACTACAATATCTTTTGACGTTATCAGCATTTTCTTCGTCATCTATACACCAAGTGCCATCATTTTTCACGTTAATATGTGCTTTTATGCCCCTCAAAAGAAGAGAGAGTGGAAACTGAGGTATGTGCGAACTGGTGAAATGATGCGTCTGCCGTCTACGTTAGAACTCGTCAGGCCTGTGAACTGTCTGCTCTCAGGGATAGCTGTGCTGATTGGAGCTGTGGTCACATTCGACCAATTGAACATAGCCGGAACGGCCCTTATCTCGTCGTTTTTTGCTGCGGCGCTCGTGGCTGCTGGAGGGAACGCGATAAACGACTACTTCGATCGCGACATAGACAAGGTAAATCGCCCACATCGCCCGATTCCCTCACGCAGGATGAAGCCTAAGCGGGCGCTTATCACTTCGCAGCTGTTTTTCATATCCGGTATCGCGCTGACGATTTTCCTGAACATCTACTGCCTGCTGCTGGCCGGCCTGAACTCGCTTGTACTGTTCCTGTACGCTTGGAAGCTCAAGCGCCGGGGATTGTCTGGGAACTTGGCCATAGGGTACTTGGTGGGCTCGACTTTCCTCTTCGGGGGACTCGCGACCGCGCATATGAGAACCGGGTCACTGGTGCCAGGTGGGCTCCTGTTCCTCGTCCTTATGGCGTCACTCTCCACGGTCGGTCGTGAACTGATAAAAGCCATTCAGGACATGAGCGGTGACCGCAAACTCAAGTTCAAAACATTCCCCCTACGATACGGAGCTGGCAAGGCGGCTGCGCTGGCGATCTTGTTCATAATAACCGCAATCGTCCTATCGCCTGTGCCGTATCTGCTTGGGATATTCAGCTGGCAGTACATCGCTGTCGTCACTATATCGATCGCCGCATTTATCGCTGCGGCTGCGATCATCGCCCGGAAGAGGGATAAAAGAGCAACTGGGGAGGCATCGCTCATCTGCAAGATAGCGATGGCGCTCGGCCTGCTCGCTTTCATTGTTGGAACGCTCTACTGACCTGCCACTGGTAAGGGTTGAACTCTGAAGGCGGTATGAACATAACTTCCGCGTAGCCCATGCGCAACAGCTCGGCGTTCACGTTGACCCAGGCCCCGTCCACATCGATGTAAACGACTGCAAGGGTCCTGTCATACTTATCATTCGGGTCTAGGTCATCGACGTCCAACCCAATCTCGGTTCCCGGCGGGCAAAGGCCCTCCATAAATTCCTTGGCCTCCACGCCTCCGGGTTCCGCATTTGACCCGATTTCCGGGGTATTGACCCCGACCAACCTTATTTTC
Organism: Hadarchaeota archaeon (SeqCode); assembly: GCA_964394495.1. Classification (GTDB taxonomy): domain Archaea; phylum Hadarchaeota; class Hadarchaeia; order Hadarchaeales; family Hadarchaeaceae; genus B75-G9. Next base: position 3,614 of record CAYMXQ010000034.1, on the reverse strand, counting down.
TCCCCGCCCTGAAGCTGGAGCGTGTCACCGTCCACAACTCTTTCCACAATCGCGGTTCGCTCTATGCGGAGCTGGTCCTGTGGCTGTATACCTGATGGCAGATTCGCTAATCCCAAGACCAGAGCTATACAAATCACGGCTACGACGCAGGCAAAAATCACGGAAATCTTCTTCATCACGCCCGCAACGGTTTTGAGCGGAGGTTGTTTAAAAAGGGGAGAATCAGCGACAATTTTTTGCCCACCATAGATAGAATAACATCGGGATGTCGATGAAGGCCCGAGCCCACATCTACGTCGGCGGATACGTGACTGGCGTATTCTTCAGGTATCATACCCAGGAGCTAGCGCAGCGGCTTGGTGTCACAGGGTGGGTAAGAAATCTGCACGACGGGAGGGTCGAGGCAGTCTTCGAAGGAGAACGCGCGAAAGTGAAAGAGATGGTGGAGTTCTGCCGCAGGGGTCCATCCAGGGCAACGGTGACCGATGCCAAGTTAAAATGGGAGGAGCACCGGGGAGAGTTCTCAGGGTTCGGAATTAAATTCTAACCCGCCCAAGAATAAGCTTAAAGTTGTTTGATAAAATGCCTGAAAAAAAGAACGTCTTCGAAACACTTGCCAGACCTATACGCAAGTTGTTGGAGGAGCGGGGTTTCACCGAGCCCACGCTGCCGCAGCACGAGGTGATCCCGAAGATCTTAGAGGGCAAAAACGTGCTCCTGATCGCTCCATCTGGGACCGGGAAAACTGAAAGCGCCTTTCTGCCCGTGCTGCATCGGTACCTCGTCTCCCAGACGCGCGAGCGCGGAATCAAGATATTGTACATCACGCCACTACGGGCACTAAACCGCGACATGCGAGAGCGTCTGGAGTGGTGGTGTCAGGCTTTAGACCTCCGGATCTCCGTCCGCCACGGCGACACGGAGGCGCGTGAGCGGAGGACCCAGGCCATAATCCCGCCCGACGTGATGATCACTACGCCAGAAACGCTCCAGATATTTTTGCTCGGGCGGAGGCTGAGCGAGCACCTCAAGAGCGTGCGGTGGGTGATCGTCGATGAGGTACATGAGCTGGCGGACAACAAGCGCGGGGCACAGCTCTCCCTGACGCTCGAGCGGCTCCGAGAGCTAAAGGGTGAAGATTTCCAGCTAATCGGTCTCTCTGCTACCATAGGTTCCCCAAATGAAGTGGCGCGGTTTTTAGCCGGCGTAGGTCGGGAGTGCGAAATAGTCGATGTGAGCGTGGCGCGTGAGCTTAAACTCGACGTAATCTACCCAAAGCCGACAAAGTCCGACGAGCGGCTCGCTAACAAGCTGTACACATATCCGCCGGTTGCCGCCAGGATACGGGCCATGCGGAAGCTAATGGAGGAGCACGGCTCCACGTTGGTCTTCACGAACACGCGTCCGACCGCGGAGGTGCTGGCGAGCCGCTTCCGTCTCTGGGACATCCGATTTCCCGTGAGCATCCACCACGGGTCTCTGTCCAGCTTCACGCGCATGAAGGCCGAGCAGGGACTGAAACAGGGCGCTTTCAAGGGGCTGATCTGCACCTCCTCGCTTGAGCTCGGACTGGACGTGGGGTGGATCGACCTCGTGATACAGTACAACTCCCCCCGTCAGGTGACGCGGCTGCTCCAGCGCGTGGGACGCAGCGGCCATCGCATAGGTGAGATTTTGAAGGGAGCGATAATAGTACAGGACCCAGACGACGCCATCGAATCAATAGTAATCGCGGCACGCTCACGCAGACGCGAACTCGAGCCGGTCACCGTAGTGGAAAAGCCCATGGACGTACTTTTGCACGCGCTTGTCTCGATGCTCACGGCTAGGCGCAGGGCAAACATTGATGATGCCTACAAGGTGTTCAAGCGCGCCTATCCATTCAGGGACCTCACCAGGGAGGACATGCTCGCAGCGCTCAGCTTCGCGCAGAGCTTGGAGCGAAAACTGGTGTGGTTGTCCGAGGACGGGAAGGAGTTCGCACGCACTAGGCCCATGGAGCGCGTCTTCGACTATTACTTCAACAACCTATCCATGATCCCTGCGCTCCGACAATACATAGTTGTCGACGACGAGCGGAACCAACCTGTCGGTATCTTGGACGAGTCGTTCGTGGCAGAGTACGGGGAACCCGGTGTAAAGTTTGTCATCGGCGGAGAGCTTTGGAGGATCATTCAGGTGTTTAAGGACAAGGTCTACGTTAAACCCGACAAGGACCCCATCGGAGCGATCCCGACATGGGTAGGTGAGGAGATTCCCGTGCCATTCTCAGTGGCGCAGGAAGTCGGGCAGCTCAGGGGACGGCTTGAAGTGTTATCGCGCAGCGGGAAAAAGTTCAATGATGCTATCGCTGAACTCGCGGACGAGTACGACGTCTCGCACGAAACCATGAAGCTAGCGCTCGACGACGCCCGTAAACATGTCGAAGCCGATTTGCCTCTGCCCACGGACAAGCGGATGACGGTGGAGTTAGTAAAAGAGGTCTGTGTCGTCAACGCTTGCTTCGGGACCCTCGCAAATAGAACTCTTGCGCGGCTAATCGCCCACAAGGCCTCTGGCGAGCTAGGTGAAACGACCGCTACATCCGTCGGCCCGTACAGAATACTGCTCCGCTCCGAGACGCTCGGACCGGAGAAAGTGGTCGAGATATTGAAGGGAGGGTTAGGCACGGATCTCAAGCGGGAGTTGAGGAACATAGTCGAACAGAGCCGATTCTTCCGCTGGAGGTTGTCACAGGTCGCTCGCCGTATGGGGGTCCTAGAGCGTGAGGCCGAGATCACGAGCGCGGTGCTGGACAAGCTCATGCGTGCGCTGAAGGGCACGCCGGCGTTCGACGAGACGTTCAAAGAAGTCGTGCGCAATGACCTTGACCTAAAAACCGCGACTGATGTGCTGGAGTCCATCAAAGATGGCAAAATCGAGGTAGTCTCATTAGGCGAGCGGGCTGAACCGACGCCTATCTCCAGTCTGGCCTGGCGCCAGCGCTACCTATCCCTGGAGCCCGTGATGCCAGAGCGGCTCAAGCTTCTGGCAATCGCTTCGGCGAAAGCGAGGGTGCTCAGCGAGACGCGGACCTTCGCCTGCGTCCACTGCAGAGATTACGTCAGAGGATTCCAAATACACGAACTCGACGAACATCCTATGTGCCCTCAATGCGGGTCCAACGGGATAGGGATGGCGGAAAAACCTGAGGAAGAGGTCCAGAGAGCACTCGAGTTGGCGGGCCGCGGGAGGAAAGTCGCTCTTTGGGAGGAACTGTCGGAGAGCGCGAAACTGATTTCAGAGTACGGGAAGCTCGCGGCGCTCACGCTTGCCGGACGTGGCGTGACGTTCGCCGCCGCGAGAGATATCCTAGCAAAAGAGCGGAAAATGTCGAACAAGTTCTTTGAACTCCTGATTCAAAAGGAGCGGGAGGCCTTGTTCAGGCGGTTTAGGTGAGGACAGACACTTATCTTTTTCTTCTCGCTTTTCTCTTCCAGCCATGTGCTGTTTTCATTCCCCAGTAAATCCACATCGGGGCGAGTATCGCACAAGCTACGAGACCTGACGCTATTAATATCGCCAGGGTCTTGAAAACGCCGAAATCCTGGGCGTAAAAGAACAGGAATATCACG
>CAYMXQ010000033.1:8135-8483 GCA_964394495.1 Hadarchaeota archaeon (SeqCode) | reverse complement strand
CTCTGCCGACCGTTTCCGCAGGGGCGTTCAAGCACAGGCGGATGGGGCACATAAATAGAAACGTCCTCTACGTGTGCTTGGCGATGGGCATACCTTCCGTCGTCGGTGCTTATGTCGGCGCACTTCTAGTCCCAGGGGCCACAGAGTTCTTCCTAAAACTCTTGCTCGGGGTCGTCCTGATACTGGCAACTGTGCGCGTGCTGAAGCCTTGACTTCATCGCTATAATAACCAGCGGGAAAGATTGTTAGAGGTTTAGACATGCTGTGTTTGGGGATAGAGGGCACCGCGCACACGTTCGGCGTGGGCATAGTCAGTTCAAAAGGGAAGATACTGGCGAATGCTTCGAG
>CAYMXQ010000033.1:7216-8125 GCA_964394495.1 Hadarchaeota archaeon (SeqCode) | reverse complement strand
ATGTTAGCAACGTTTACGTGCCGATGAAAGGAGGGATACACCCTCGTGAAGCTGCCCAACATCATGCCACGGTTGCAAAAGAAACTGTTACACGCGCGCTAACTGAAGCCAAATTAATGATGAGCGATGTCGATTTGATTTCATTTTCGATAGGTCCTGGCCTTGGCCCAGCTTTGAGGACAGGAGCAACGGCTGCGAGAGCATTGTCGGCATTTTATCAGGTCCCGATTTTAGGAGTGAATCATTGTGTTAGTCATATAGAGGTAGGTCGATTAGTGACGCATGCAAAAGACCCCGTCACCCTTTACGTCAGCGGGGGCAACACCCAGGTCATAGCTTTCGACGCCGGGCGCTACCGCGTATTCGGAGAAACGCTTGATATCCCCGTTGGAAATTGCCTGGATGTCTTCGCCCGGGAGGTAGGCATTCCTCACCCAGGGGGCCCAAATGTCGAGCGGCTCGCACGCGAGGGGAAGAAGTACATCCCGTTACCATACGTGGTGAAGGGGATGGACCTGTCGTTCTCCGGGGTGATGACCGAGGCCGTACGCAAACATCGTGCTGGAGCCGATCTGCGTGACCTCTGCTTCAGTCTGCAGGAAACTGCGTTCGCTGCCCTCGTGGAAGTGACTGAGCGGGCCGTCGCACATACGGAGAAGCGTGAGGTCATGCTAACCGGAGGGGTCGCCGCGAACAAGAGACTGAGGGAAATGCTAAAGCTCATGGCGGCCGAGCACCGAGCAAAATTTTTTGTACCGCCAAAAGAGTATTGCCAAGACTGCGGCGCAATGATCGCTTGGGCTGGACTCCTGATGTACAAGCATGGCGTCAGGCAAAAACTTAACCAAACTCAGGTCCGCCAGAGGTATCGGACGGACGAGGTTGATGTAGTATGGCGTTGATCAAAAA
>CAYMXQ010000033.1:0-7206 GCA_964394495.1 Hadarchaeota archaeon (SeqCode) | reverse complement strand
TGAGGCTGACCTCTACCTTGAGCCATTTACGCGCGTTCTGCATGGCGCAGGGGATGGCAAGGTCGTGGTCAAACACAGGATCTCTAAGCGTTACCGTATACCCGACATCGATCGTAAGCTCAGGAGCACGAGGACCGCGCTCGAGTCCAAACTTCTAACGGACGCCAAGCAAGCAGGCGTGCCGACCCCGCTCGTCTACGAGGTCGACCAATCGGGCATGCGGATAGTCATGGAGTTCATCGATGGCAAGCAGGTCAAGCTGGTGCTGGATAGATTGAGGCCCAAAGTAAGACGGAAGCTGTGCGAGCTCATAGGTCGGCAGGTCGCGCGACTCCACCGCGCCGGCATCGTGCACGGCGACCTGACCACATCAAACATGATACTGACACGCGATGGCAAGGTTTACTTCGTGGACTTCGGGCTGGGCGAGTACAACCCGTCAATAGAGGCCCGCGGCGTCGACCTGCACCTACTGAGACGAGCCCTCCAGAGCATACACTTCAGGATAACCGACGACGCATACCAATCGGTTTTATCGGGGTACAGGCGTGAATTTGGGGAGGGGGCAAAAAGAGTGGTCAAACGTGCAGAGGAAGTCGAGCGAAGGGGACGTTACGTGGCGAAGGAGGAGAGGACATGGCATTAATCTTTGTCACGACCAACCGCCACAAGTTCGAGGAGGCCAATGAGATCGCGGCACGGCACGGCATCGGGATCGAGCACAAGAACATGGCGTACATCGAAATCCAGGCGGACGAGCTGGAGGATGTCGTAAGAATTGGCGTCCAGGAGGCATGTGCGAAGCTCAAAGCCCCATGCTTTGCAGAGGACGCTGGGTTATTCATCCGAGCGCTCAACGGCTTTCCCGGTCCGTATTCGAGTTTCGTCTTACGCACGCTGGGGAACAAGAAAATGCTCAAACTGATGGAGGGTGAAAGCGACCGGAGGGCGGAGTTCAGGTCCGCCGTTGGGTATTGCGAGCCCGGGAAGAAGCCGGAAGTTTTTACGGGAAAAGTGGTGGGGGAAATAACTCTCACGGAAAGCGGCACACAGGGGTTCGGCTATGACCCCATTTTCTCGCCAGCAGAGGGGGACGGACGGACTTTCGCGGAAATGTCAACGAACGAGAAGAACCGTTTTTCCCACCGGGCACGGGCAATAGAAGCCTTTTTCAATCGGTTCAAACAAAGAAAAACGACAAGACGGTGAACGGATGGACAGCGAGCAAAAAGTAAAATCCATGGAATTTAGCGGGATGTCGGCGGAAGAGGCCGAGGACCAGGTGGTGAAGCTGGGGAAGGAAGGCGTACTCCCTAGCAAGATAGGCCTGGTCATGCGGGACCAGTACGCCGTGACTAACGTCAAGAAGGTGACTGGCAAAAACGTGAAGCAGATTCTGGACGCCCACGGCATAAAGCCCGGGCTTCCGGAGGACCTAACGAGGGTAATTCTCAAGGCCGTCAAGTTGTACGGACACTATGGCCGCAACCCCAGAGACCTTAAGATCAAGCGTTCGATCGAGATGACCGAGGCGAGGGTCAACAAGCTGGCGGGCTACTACAAGCGCGAAGGCGTCCTGCCGTCGGACTGGCGCTACGACCGAGAAAGGGCGGCCCTGCTCGTGCGCAAATAGCGGCAAGAGTTTATAAGAACCACCTCGAGAAGACCACCGTTTTCAAACGGTGAATGAATTGAGGTCGAAAAGTATAAATTGGACGGACGCGAAACAAAAAAACGGCGAAAGCCAAACGAGCCTCGGGCTATACGTCCGAGGTAGGGGTTCGACTGGAACTGCCCAGTCATCCGTGACCGAGCCCTTGAGCGCACATGAGGCGTCCGCGCTTCCAGCGGGCTCCTGTGGAGAAAGCTGGGTGAAAGGTGCTGGCGTTGAGAATGCGCAACCTCGTGAGCTTCCGAAAGCGAGTGCGAACCTGCGCCCTCTGCGAAGAGGCGAGTCGGAGTGGTGGAAGCCCCTCTTTTCAAAGAGGGGAGGAGGTCACACTGTCCGCGCCATTAATGGAAAAGATAATGGAAAAGATAACTCGAGCAGGGGAAAGTTTACGTGTCCAGGACCGAGATTAAACGATTTCAGCAGGCCGCCGAGGAAGCGGCATCGTTTTTGAAACCAAAGCTCGACGGAGGTACCCGCGTCAGGATAATCTCCCATGCAGATGCAGACGGCATAACTGCTGCTGCCATACTTGGGAGATGCCTGTACTCGTACAACGTCCCATTCGCGGTCAAATTCACACCGCCGGTGAGCCCAGACGAGATAGCCGGGTTTGCCAAGGAGGATTACAACCTATTCGTGTTCCTAGACCAAGGTAGCAGCCAGATAGAGTCCATTCATAAGTTTATTCTGTCCAAACAAGCCGACGTCATGGTGGTAGACCATCACCCTGGTCCATTTTTGGAGCACCCCAATCTCGCCTACCTCAATCCCCATCTATGTGGGCTCAACGGTGGGAAAGACGTGAGCGCCAGCGGTGCTGTCTACTTGATGGTTGAGCAGGTCGACCTGCGCTTCAGGGCGCTAGCGGGGCTTGCGGTTGCCGGGGCAGTCGGGGATCGTCAGGGTTCCTGGTCCGGCTTCACAGGGGTAAACGAGGGACTGGTGAAAAGGGCGGTGGAGTTGGGGCTCATCCACCAGGGAGAGGGTTTGAGGCTCGTCGGGCGAACAATGAACCCGGTCGTGGAGTGCCTGAGACTGTCGACCAGGCCGTACATCATGGAGCTTTCTGGTAGCTTGGGCGCATGCAGGTTGCTCACAGATGCCCTCGGGATTCCCCACTCGAAGCTGCTCTGCGACCTTGGATTGGATGTCGAGCGCAGACTGGCCGACGCGATATTCGCCCGCGTGGGACCTTTCGCGACCAACGAAGAGTTCTCCCACACGCTGTGGGGCCCAGTCTACACAGCTCTGACGGAAGATTTGGTCGGCCCTAGAGACCTCAGGGAATACGCGACGATGCTGGATGCGTGCGGCAACCTCGGAAAGCCGGAAGTGGGTTTCGCCGTTGCAGTCGGTGACGAGGCGACGCAGGCGGACGCGCTAGCGCTACTCAGCAGCAACCAGGAGCAGATGCTAAAGGTACTGAGTTGGCTGGTGAAAAACCTGACATCGTTCAAGCTCATGCCTGGCTTCAGGTACGTGTACTGCGGTGACGCGATACCTCCACGTATGATGGGAGAAGGCCTGTCTCTGGCAATCGAGTCAGGCTTAATCTCCACTGATCGACCAGTTGTTGGCATGGTAGACCAAGGCACCGACATGGTCAAAGTCTCGGCCAGGAGCACATCTGGACTGGCGATACAGGGTGTTGACGTGGGGCGGGCCCTGGCCAAAGCAGCTGCAGATGCAGGGGGCATCGGGAATGGTCATGATGTGGCTGGTGCGGCGAGAATACCCAAGGGGCGTATGAGCGAATTCATAGACGGGCTGGCCCAGGCAATCTCAAAGGCGGACGATCCGGAAACTCTCGGGGGATCTCATGAAGATGCGCGCTGAAATAATCTGCACGTACGACGATGAGAGGACCGCAAAAGCCGTAGCTGATGCAGTCGGTCCAGACAACCTTCATGTCCCTAAGGGCTTGGAGATATCGACTGTGAGAAAAGGTCGGAAAGTCTTGAGCGACGTCGAGTTAGAGGGTAGGGCCGAGACACTGCTGGCGACGCTCGACGACCTGCTCTCGTGCATCGTCACGGCCGAGAGCATGATTTGAGGGGCAAGCTTGGAAGCTTGTATAGTTCACCTATCTTTTATTTTGCGGAACGTGAGGGGCGCCCCTAGGCTCACCAGTGGCGCTTCCTTGGGTGCTCAAACGGGTCAACGAACTTCGGAGTAGCCCATCATCTGCGGACAAAGCCAGCGCCGCGCTCTTTCTTGCCGTTTGCTTCCGACTTTCGCAGGGGAAGCCCGCACTTGGGGCAAGGCGTAACACTTATCATGTGGACTGGCATCCGACCGCGCCACTTGCAATCACGGCACTCGACCATTATTCTCGCCACAGTGTTTTCCTCCCCGCTCCCGCACATAATCGGCGCCCTCGGTTATATGAATGAGGCGCCGGGAGCAATCCCGCCCCTATTTTTAACCTTCCAGCCCGTGGCCGTTTGAGGCGCGCCCCGGACTCCTCATGCTCAGGCTCCATAGCTCCCCCTCCCGTGTTTTTTACAGCCCTTGAACTTGCCTTTCCTTTCCTCGAGGACCCATTCGAGCGCTTCATGGTATCCCCTCAGACGCTCTAAGTTATATCCGGCCTTCCAATGTCCAGCGAGAACCCGTTTTGTCTCCGACAGTCTGATCTTGATTTCGCGCTGGCCTCTCATTGCGTCCCCCCGTGTTCTCGGGTGTGCTCGTCTCGCCGCCGAAAATCTCATCTATTTTTTTAGCCTCCTTTTCTTGGGAGAATTCCAGATAGCAGCTATACAAGTATCCATAGTTTGAGGGGCAAGCTTTTCATATGCGGCGAGTTATTGGATTTTGGCGATGATTTGAGGTTTGAACTGAAGGCTAAGCTGGTGTTCAGTGGCGAACTCAAGCCGGCAAAGGCGGGTATAGAGTCACTCTTGGAAAAGGCCAAGCCGCTGCTCAGCAGAGGCGCTCCCAAAGGCAAGGAGATGGAAACGGCGAGGGTGGTTGAGTGGCGTACAGCTGGGAGGGAATTAGAAATCGAGTTGGAATCTGGTCGCTACGTTCGCGCCCATGATGCCCTGCTTAGGCTCGCGAAACTCATAAGTGCAGAATTAGGGAAAACGCACAAGCTGGGCCTTCGTGGAATCACGGCCACAGAGTGCCTGATAATTCTACCTTCTACCGAGATATCTGAGCAGGCAAAGGCCGAGCTACAACGCCTGCCATACAAAGTGAAGGTATGCGTGGACGGCGTCGAGATTTCACTGAAGAATCTCACAGAGTCGGATCTGAAGGGAAGAGTAATCGACAGGCTCATCTCAATGGTCGAGGGCATTCTCACTAGCGCGCCGGCCAAGGTTGCGGAGCCAAAAGTTGTCAGAAATGGGCCTAAGCTGGACCACCGCTTTAAAGAAGATCCGTTCGAGTCCGCAAAGCGGCTTGGATGGGTGACTGAATTTCCAGGGAGAGGACAATGGACGTACGCAGAGCCGTACACAAAGTTGCTTCGGGCGCTAGAGGACATCATAATCGAGAAGGTGGCTCGGCCGCTGGGCTTCGAGGAAGTCATGTTACCCAAGCTTATACCTCTGGAAGTAATGCAACGGATGCCTGGCTATCTGGATGGCGTACCGGAGGGCATGTATTATGTCTCTCCACCGCCAAGAGACCCGGAAGCGTTTCTCGATTTCAAGCAAAAGCTCAAGCTGACGAAGCGCATCCCGGTTCGCGAGCTGAGGGAAGTCCTGAAAGAGCCGGCATACGTGCTCGCACCAGCGCAATGCGAGCCATTCTACGAGGTCTTCGCGTCCAAGCGTGTCCGGTTGGAGAACCTGCCGGTGAAGCAGTTCGACCGCAGCGGGTGGACATACAGGTGGGAGGGAGGAGGAGTCGAGGGTCTCGTTCGCACGCAGGAGTTCAGGCGCATCGAGTTCGTGTCAATGGGGTCACCAGCAGACACAGTTTCAATCAGGGATGAAGTCGTAGACCGCAGCATACAACTCATGAACGACCTCAAGTTGGAATGGCGGCTGTTGGTCGCCACCCCATTCTACATGCGTGAAGGGGGTGTCGAAGCGGACGTCAGCGATAGCCGCAAAGTGGCGACTTACGACCTAGAGGTGGCGCTGCCTTACAAGGACGACTGGCTTGAGATAGGCTCATATAATCTGCATCAGACCAAGTTCACGAAGACCTTTAAAATAAAAGAGGTTAGAGATAGAGAGGTCTGGACGGGCTGTTTCGGATTCGGGACCAGCCGCTGGGTCGTGGGTTTCCTCGCCCAGCACGGTTTCGAGCCGTCGAGGTGGCCTGACCTCGTCCGAAAGCGAGTGGGTCATCTGCCGTCCGTATCTAAGGTGGTGGGATAATGGCAGAAGCAAAAAAGCGGGTGCTGAAAAAATCGTGGCGTGAGAAGGAGTGGTACGAGATAGTGGCTCCGCCGATGTTTGCGAACAGGGTTGTTGGTGAGACGCCATCGCTTGAACCCAGCCAGCTCATAGGGCGGGTGTTCGAGACCACTTTGGGCGACGTGATAGACGATTTCTCAAAGTCTCACATCAAGCTCTACTTCCAGGTGACGAAGACAGATGGGGGCAAGGCGACGACGACTTTCATTGGGCACGAGGTCGTGAGGGACTACATCCGGAGCCAGGTCAGGCGCAGGGCAGGGAAGGTCGAGGACATAGCGACGGTGACTACACAGGACGGGTACAAGCTGCGGCTGAGCTCCATGGTCACGACACTGAGGCGAATTCAGACCACGAAGCTCGAGCTGATCAGAGGGGAGATGAAGAAGGTTGTCGTGGCGAGGGCCGGGGAGCGTACATTCGAGCAGTTCGTGCTTGAGATGGTCTTGGGCAAGCTCTCTTCAGATATTTACAAGGAGGCTAAACGTTACTGTCCAGTTCACCGTGTGGAGGTCTACAAGAGCAAGGTGCTCAGCGGCCCGGCTTGAGAATTGAGGATGCCTGAGAGGAACTGGACATTATGGGAAGATTGTTCGGCACTTCAGGTGTTCGCGGCGTGTTGGGTGAAAGGGTTACATCAGATCTGATAATGGACCTGGGGCTAGCACTCGCGACTCAGCTCGGCAACTCTGGGACGGTGGTCGTGGGCAAGGACCAGCGCACTTCCAGCGACATGCTTGAGAGCTGCATGATATCCGGCCTGCTCTCCGGAGGGTGTGACATAAAGCGACTTGGCACAGTCCCCACGCCCGTCGTTGGCTTTGCGACGCGACGCACTGGGGCGAAGGCAGGTGTGATGATAACTGCCTCGCACAACCCACCGGAGTACAACGGGTTCAAGTTATGGAACAGTAGTGGCATGGCCTACGCCCCGCAGTTCGAGGACGAGATTGAGCGCATCGTCGAGATAGACCCGCTAACCGGCGAGCTACTTAATGAGCTGGAATCGGTGGACATCTATCCCGCCAAGCACTTTGTTACCTCACATGAAAAGCTGATGCTGGCTATTGAAAGCATAAAGCAGGAGCTAGCCAAACGGCTGACCGAACTGAAGCAGCAAGGTAAGCTACTGGAGGCAGCCAGGCTTGAAGCAAGAACCAA
>CAYMXQ010000032.1:2605-8781 GCA_964394495.1 Hadarchaeota archaeon (SeqCode) | reverse complement strand
ATTGATGCCTATGCCCTTGTCGTTGTTGAATGAGACGTTTGCGCTCAGTAAGTTGTTCTCACCGTTGTTCATCCGTATGCCGTCCCATGCATTGGTATGAGTTGTATTGTTTGTGATGATACAATTGTCCGCACCACCGTCTATTAATATACCGTTCTGAGCGTTGCCCCATACGATGCTGTCTCTAACCGTGATGCGAGCCCCATCGAAAATCTCGATACCATCTCCCGTGAAGTTTTCGACCCAAACGTTTCGGATTACCGTATCCCGACTGGTGTCCGTAATTATGCCGTTAGTTGCACTTACTCCGTCACCAACTACGCATAGGTCCGCTATCAGAATCCCTTCTTTACCGGTAGAGACCCATATTCCATTTATTGCCCCAGTTACGCGAATGATGGTGCCGGAGCCACTGCCTATCAGCGAGATATTATCATCAGCTATACTGATTGTCGATGTTATCGTGTATGTCCCTTCCTTGACGTGGACCATGCCTCCAGTGGCCGGTAGAGCAGCAATCGCCGTTGCGATGTTGGTGTAGTCCCCGTTTTCACTATCTGTTGCGACCACGTAGCTCGCGGAACCTGGTGCGAACGCAACGACACTCGGGTTAATATTGTCATTGAAGATGTTGTCTACTCCGATGGTGAAGTTCTCGACGTTCTCGCTCGATATTCGCAGGCCAGTGATATTATCATGAGTGATTGAAAGGTTCTCTATGTTCTCGTTCGAAATCATGAGTAGCTCCATGTTGTCGATTGTGACGCAGACATTCTCGATGTTGTCCCAATTGATCTTGCCCGCTATGTTGTCGCTTGTGATGGTTAGGTTCTCTATGTTCTCGTTCGAAATCATGAGGAGCTCCATGTTGTCGATTGTGACGCAGACATTCTCGATGTTGTCCCAATTGATCTTGCCCGCTATGTTGTCGCTTGTGATGGTTAGGTTCTCTATGTTCTCGTTCGAAATCATGAGTAGGTTGAGATTGTCTGTTGTTATGGAGAGCCCGTATATGTTTTCGTTCGTGATGGATAGCCCAGAGATATCAGTTGTGCTTGTTTGCTCTGTATTTGTTCCAGAATCTGCAATACTTCCTGACGCGTTTGCGTAAATGTAATTGACCACGATCTTGTTACGGTCACAGGCAGCAGCGAGAATACCTATGCCAACATCATTGTTAAACAATAGGTTTGAGGTCACAAAGTTGTAATCAGCGTCGTCGTTTATTCGTATGCCGTCCCAACCGTTGAAACTGATTATGTTATTTGCGAACAGGGAGTTGTCCGTACCGGAAGCGTTTATACCGTTCTGGGTGTTGCTCCGTATGAAGCTGTTTTTGACCATGACGCGGCTTCCACCGCTGAGTTCGATGCCGTCCCCGGTGAAGTTCTCTATCCAAACGTCCTGGATTATGGAGTCCTGAGTGTTGTTTTCCTGTATACCATCTTCTGCGTTTGTCCCGTCACCGACTATGTACATGTTCGCTATCGTGACGCCAATGCCTGTGACCTCTATCCCGTCTATCCCTCCGACCACCCGGATGATGGTGCCGGAGCCGCTGCCCACCAACGAGACGTTATCGCCGCTTATCGTGATCGTCGAGGATATTGTGTAGGTTCCTTCCTTGACGTAGACTAGGCCCCCACTAGCCGGCAGGGCATTTATCGCGGTCTGGATAGCGGTGTAGTCCCCGTTGTCGGTCGAGGTAGCGACCACGTATGTCGCTGTTCCAGGGCTGGTTGCGAGGTCAGCTGCGGTAATTGCGCCGTCTGCTATCTTAGCAGACGTTATTGCCCCATTTGCAATGTCGTCACTCGTTATCGTCCCATCCGCTATCTTAGCAGACGTTATCGCTCCGTCTTCTATGTCCTCAGTTTCGATTGTTGCGTTAGCGATTTTCGCTGAGGTCACAGCCCCATCTGCAATATCAGCGGTCGCTATCGTGCCGTCAGTTATCTTCGCGCTAGTCACAGCCCCGTCGGCGATTTTTCCAGTTGTAACGGCTGAGCTAGCGATCTTGTCTGTGGTCACAGCTGCGTCAGCCAAGCCCGCGGTGGTCACCTCACCAGGGGAAACTCCCGCTGCAGGCGGAACTGCTGCAGGACCCCGCATTGCAAGAACACCCAAGATGAATCCCGTTGCGAGCGTGAATAATATGACCAGTCGGAGCGCTTTGTCAATCTGTGCGACCGTTTCATCCACTCCATTTTTGGTTTGCATGCAACACCTTAAAAGTATTGTGCAAGGGGCCTGTTAGGTTTTTAGCCACGTCTACTTCTAAACTTTTTGGTTTGAAAAGTTATTAACCCACGTATTGATTGTTTAGAATGGGACGGTGGCCGTGCAGGATATAAGCGGTGGACAGGGGAAAAAGTATGTTGCGATACTTTTTGTCACGTTGGTAATCGTGGTCGGGTATTTCTTGCTTTCTCGAGGGGTTGGGTCCTCTGAGTACACCATGACAGTTAAGGTCATTGACTCCAGTAGTGGCTACCCCATCTCGGGCGCAAACGTGACTGTGGATAATATTACAACAATCGGGACGGGTCCGGATGGGACGGCAAGCTTCAACCTGCCCCCTGGTGACCATGTTATATCCATTCAGAAAGGCGGCTACAGATCAAAGTCGTTTACCGCCGGACTTAGCGGCGACAACTTAGTAACTCTAGACATTATCGCGTTATAACCTGCACCGGCATCCCTCAGCAAAGCTTCCCTTAAAAGGGAGGGATATCATTAATTAAATCCCATCGGGGACACTATTAGGATATGATGGGAAATAAGATTGAGGGTGATTGTTTATGGTTAATTTAGCGGGGGGAAAGTTTGCTATTGCCATCTTCATTTGCGCCGTTGTGTTCAGCGTCGGCGCTTTTTATTTCCTAGCCCGGGGGGTTTCATCCCCTGTCCGCGTTGGAGAGCAACAGGTTTATGGCATTTACTACCAAGACACGAAAATAGGGACACTTACCATCCAAGTCAACGGCACAGTTGTGGTTGAAAATGTCGAGTCGTTTGTAGCGACCTATTCGCTCTCTTTTCCCACATTAGACCGAGCAAGATCAGGTATGCTCAAGTTCGATGCTGGTGGTAACCTAAGGCGCGCGGTGATAGCGCAGGCGGAGGAAAACACGTTGAAATGGAGGACTGAGGTAGGTTATTTTTTTGCCGATGGGTTGATGCGCGTTATTGTAGAGGATAACCGAAATCCAGAGGACTACATGGAAGAGGATACATACATAAACCTCACGGCCGAAATAATGGTGCCAGAGTACGCTTGGTATTTACTCCGGTTTGAGCCCCTGAATCAGGATTATCGGCACGAGTTCTACATCAACCTCTTACCAAACGCCATCCTGAATGTTAGAGCTGCAGTCCAAGTGACCGGCGAGGAAACAGTCGAAACTCCGGTTGGCTCATGGGAATGCTGGGTGCTGGAGGGGGAGAACACCCAACTAACTTCCTGGCCTATCGATAGAATCTGGGTGGCTAAAGATAGCGGATTGGTAGTGAAAGGTGTAAAAAGCCAGAACGGTGAAGAGATAATTTACTTGCTGGAGGAAAAAACAGGTTAAATTATCAAATGAATCTTTTTATTCCACATCGTTAATGATAAATGGGGTACTGATATGGTGGATTATTTGTTCGTTTCCGACTTCGACAAGACCCTTAGCATAGACGACGCAGGGCTGCTTCTGAGCCTGAAGCTAGGCATCTCCAGGGAGGATTTCGAAGAGAAGATGAAATGCCTGAAGGAGAAAAGCCTGACAAAGTTCGGCGCCGAGGTCCCCTACCTGATACTCCACGACCCCAGATACAAGGGAAGGGTCAACAGGAAAATGTTGACGGATGTTGGAAGGGAGATCAGGCTTAAAAAACACATCCCCGAGCTGATGAGAATATTGAACCAGGGGATAAAGGGCAAGCATTTCTCCACCCACGTTTTATCTTCAGCCCCACAGGAAACGGTTCGGAAGGCCCTCGAGGGCATTCTACCGCCGGAGAATGTTCACGGGACTACATTCGTATACGACAGAAATGGTACGGTCATAGGCGTGAAGAAGGCTGTGGCTGGAGCTTCTAAAGTTGACGTGCTGGAAATTGTCAGGAAAAAGGAGAAGACTCCATTGGACAAGACAATCTACGTCGGCGATGGTTTCTCCGACATGTACATAATCCTCTACGTGCGGGCGTATCACGGTTACACGATCGCCGTCACGCCAGCCTCCTTCCTCGGAAACATATGCAAGAAGACGGTGATATCGAACGATGCGCTGAGCCTCATTGCCCCCATATTGGAGGACATCCTGGGGTTCTCGCACGAGGAGATCAAGTCATTTTACGAGAAATTGGGCCACCCGATCCAGATGTGGGAAAAAGCAAAAGTCGAGTGGTTTGACTTTGGGACCGGGTACAAGCAGTAGACGGACCAACCATAGAACTGATCGTCAGAAAAGCTTCCCACTGTTTTTAAATGCCGGCCGCATAAGTTGGGAGTGGTGGAGCTATGGAGTGGGTCGTGGCGATTCTAGAATTAATCGTCATCATCCTCCTGGTCTGGATACTCTTCTTGGGGGGCGGGAGCGTTTCTAAGCAGCAAAAGCTCAAGGGGGAAGTCACTGCATTGCGCGAGGAAATTCGAAGGGTGCAGGAGATGAACGAGGCCCTCAAGGGCAGCATGGGGGCGAAGGCACGGCTCAGGTGGTACGGGGACCTCTTCGAGCTGGTCAGGGACTTGGAGGGTCTCAGGTGCGCGATAGCCGGCTCCAAAGCCTGCCAGACGATGCTTACAAGGAAGTACAACATGGCTCCTGGACCGGAACTCCTCGAGCGCATTTTGAAACGCTCCACAATAGATTATTCGGTGAAGTCGCGGTTGTCCGACGAGTTGCTGGTGGGCGAGGTCGGTAGATCCATAATGGAAAGTTTGGACAAGGGGGTAACGCTGGAGGAGGCTGCGGCCGAGGCAAATGTGCCGCTGGTCGTAGCTAGAGGGCAAGTCACCAGGTTACAGATTTTGGGATACTTGGACGTGCGCCTGAGGTTGACGGGCCAGGGTCAGAAGGCGCTGATTTAGTCTTGCAGCCCGTTCAAAATGTGGAGTGATCCGATGTCGAAAAAGAGTGAACCAACGTTTCTGCTACCGGAGGAACTTCGAGAGAACCTCAAACGTCCTCTCGGGCGGCTCTTCCCAGACACGGCGACCGCGGCCGAGCACCTGCGGAAGCTTCACCCGGCCAGGTTTGTGACCGTGGGCGATTTCGTCACGGCCGAGTTCATCGCGGCTGGGATTAGACCGGATGTGGCGGTGGTAGACTTTCACGTGATGAGGGAGCCTGTCCCAAAGGACGTGAAAGCTAGGATAGACTCGTTCGATGCGAGGTCAGTAAACGTGAAGAATCCGGCAGGTACCATAACCCCGGAAATGCTCAGGGTCTTTGAAGTGAAACCGCCCCTCAAGGTAGTCGTAGACGGAGAGGAAGATTTGGCCACGATACCCGCTGTTATTTCGCTTCCCAAGGGTTCCGTGGTCGCGTATGGGCAACCAAGCGAGGGCGTCGTGCTGATAGAGGTCACGGAGTCTAAAAAACAGGAGTTCACGGCTCTTCTAAAGAAATTTAAACCATCGAAGACAAGTTAGAACCTATGCAAAATCAGAGGAAGATTGAATGAAGGTCGAGATAGTCGATAAGGTGGAAAATCCGCTTCTCAAGCGCACCGAGATAAAGTTCAAGGTTGACCACGCGGGTGCCCAGACGCCGAAGCGACTTGAGGTCCGCTCACAATTGGCAACTCTGCTTGGGGTCACGGAGGAGCTGCTGGTCATAGACAAGTTCGCCAGCACCCACGGCAAACACGTAGCTTCCGGCATCGCCCGCACTTACAGCTCAAAGGAACAGCTCGATGAAATCGAGCCAAAATATCTGCTCCAGCGTGGCCTGCCCAAGGAAGCAAAGCCGGAAGAGGCCCCCAAGGAAAAACCAAAGAAACCTGAGAAAGAAGCCAAGCCAGAGGAGAAACCGAAAGAGGCGAAGCCTGAAAAGGCAGAGCCGAAGAAAGAGGCTAAGCCCGAGGAAAAGGCGAAAGAAAAGGAAGTGAAGGAGAAACCACAGAAGGAGGAGGGCAAAGGTGGCAAAGGAGAAAGCTAAGGCCACAAAGTCCAAGCTCTACAAGCT
>CAYMXQ010000032.1:0-2563 GCA_964394495.1 Hadarchaeota archaeon (SeqCode) | reverse complement strand
AGAACCGCCGGGCCTGCGGCAGGTGCGGGTATACGGATTTCAAGAAGTAAGTTTTTTTCACCCCTCGGAGCCGATACCGCGCATTATTTAAGCAATTGCCCCGGTTAAGTTGAAATAAGATACGTTGGGCTTTTCGAAAAAGTCCTAGGGAGAACAGCCGAGCTGTTCTTTTGAGTTGTATCTTAGAAAAAAAAGGAGAATAGAAAATGGCATATGGTGGAAGATTCGGTGGGCCGAGAAGGTCCAACGGTCCGAGAAGTTTTGGACCGCGTGAGATGCACAAGGCAACCTGCGCTGACTGCAAGACAGAGTGCGAGGTTCCCTTCGCGCCGACCGAAGGCAGACCTGTTTACTGCAGGGATTGCTTCCAGAAACACAGAAGATACTAAGGGGTCCTTAAGTTCGTCTAGGTGACGTTGATTTTTGGACTGCTTGCATCGGTTAGCGGTAGCTAGGTTCGCCTCGCGTCTCTAAAGTTAATGTGCTTGAAACAGTTAGGGAGCAGCGAGGGCGGGTCGGCCAAATATTAAACGGGTATTTTCAAGAAGTGAGCTCAACTTTCGTGCCTAAGATTTCACCCGCAAGTTTCTCTATTTTTACACGTTTTTCCTCAATCTCATCCATGGTCAACTTATGCATTTTACTAATTCCCTCTATCGAAATTTTCACCCGCTTTAGCTCGGATTCGTGCTGGTTGATAGACCGTTCGAGGTCAGAGACGTGTGTCCGGACCGGGTGCTCCGATTCCCGCCACTGAGTTTCAAGTAGTCCTCTCAGGGCCTCGAGGCGGTTTTTGAACTCCGTCAGTCCTGCTGCAAGTTTCTGGGTCCTTTCGAGTTTTTTCCTCCTCTCGCGCTCATTGAGGTCAATTTTTCCCCCTTCTAAGAGCTCAGCGGTTTCCTGAAGAAGCCCCACTGTGATCGAGATTTTTTCATCGGATGTGACGATTTCGAGAGGATCGTTAATACACAGTTCAAGTGTTTTTACCTTTTCACGGTCCATCTGGTGCTTACCAGATGAAATGAGCTTCTCGAGCTTCCTGAGCGGCCTGCTGATATCAGAAAATGCGCTCGCCACATCGCTTTCCACACGTGCGATTTCCAGCTCGACGTGGTCGATTTCGTGTTTAGACTCAGTGGCGTGCTTGAACTCCTCGCTAGACGTGAGCCGCTTCAATCGGTCCTTTTCATCGTTTATTCTCTTCTCGGCCTCACTTAACTGTCTCTCCAGCGTTTTGATGTCTTCCTGCATTTTTCCGTCCTCTTGAATCAACTTAGCCAGTGAGTTTATCTCGGACGCGATTAAGTCGAGCGCTTTATTTTCACGTAGGATTTCACCGATGGTCGCATGGATCTGTCTGATTATCTCTTGTATCCTCCGAACGCTCAACTGAACCGCAGCGAACTCAGGCCCGAAGGTGGCTCCAACATACCGTCCGTGGATGGTCATAGCGTCGGTGGTGAGGTTGGTGGTTTTCGCTAGTTTCTCATCAAATGCCACGAGGATATCTGTCGAGAATCTGGGAGAGTGCTCGATGTCGGTCAGTGCGCGGGTGGTCTTCTCTACGAATAGTTTCTTAGCCTCGGTGCTGGTCTTCAGGAGTCCGGGATGGACCTCCTCAGAAGGCCGGGCGTCGGCAAGCTCTTTTAGGAGATTTAAAAGGGCCGCACGCTCTCGAGTCATCCCGCCGACAATTGAATCGAACTTTGGTTTAGCGGTTTCTAATTTTTGCGCCCTGAGCCCCTCCATCCGCTCAAGGAGGGAATCTAGAGTTAACCTCTCTACCGCAGGTGTCTGTGGCTCCGGTTTTTTAAATATTCGCCTGAGGAACATCGACTCGCCACGTGAAGTTACGCGGCATCGGTTAAAATATCAACTAATTCAACACGTGCACGCGTCTTGACAAGTATTTAAGCCATCGTCGGTTTGATTTCGATGGGGCGAAGGAGTTGTCAGCGAAAAAGAGACCCAGGACAGATGCGCCTCCGATTTTAAGCAAACTTATAATCGCAGCATTTTTCGGATTCATCATCGGTTTAATCGCCGGTTTGCTGGGGGTTGGTGGGGGGGAGTTCAGGCTCCCCGTGTTGATCAGCTTGCTTGGCCTCTCGATGGCGACAGCTGCCGCGGCAAATCTCGTGGTAGGGATTCTCACGGTGACGGTTGGCTTGGTTAAGCGCTTGATGATGGGGATTTTTGATTTTGCCACGATAGGTCTGATAACTGCGATGAGTGTCGGGTCTATTTTTGGGGCATACGCTGGCGCGGCAATCACGAGCAGAGTCAGCGAAAGGCGTTTGAAATACGCGGTGGGGGCTCTTCTGATCATCCTAGGGTTGAAAATGATTCATGGGGCGCTCGTCCATGAGTCTCCATCCGGCCAGATCCTCAGCTTTCCATTCGACTTGCTCCTGTCAGCCGTGCTCGGCGGACTCATCGGGGTAGTTTGTGGAGCTCTCGGTGTCGCTGGAGGCGAGCTCAGAATCCCCGCCCTGATTTACATTTTCAATCAATCGATAAAGATAGCTGGCCCTGCGCCAGCGCCCATATCCAGGATGAGAGG
>CAYMXQ010000031.1:8965-9748 GCA_964394495.1 Hadarchaeota archaeon (SeqCode) | reverse complement strand
TATTTGAAAGGAATCGGTAAGTGTCGGTGTTCTGTAAGTTCTACGCATGACTCCTTGGTCTTTGTCACTAGAGCGTGTTTTTTCGACCAATTCCTTGATTTTTACAACCCCTCCGTTTGATAAAAAGAGTTCAGAGTTTGGTGATAGACATAGCTTTCGGATATAAGTGCCAGCCTCGCAACCGACGCGGAAGAGCACGTCTCGGCCCTCTCGCTCGAGCAGTTCTATGTAATAGATATGTCGCGTGCGAAGCTGTCTT
The DNA here is from genome assembly GCA_964394495.1 of Hadarchaeota archaeon (SeqCode). Taxonomy (GTDB): domain Archaea; phylum Hadarchaeota; class Hadarchaeia; order Hadarchaeales; family Hadarchaeaceae; genus B75-G9. Next base: position 9,489 of record CAYMXQ010000031.1, on the reverse strand, counting down.
TTAACGGCTGAGCGCAGAGGTGGGCGCTGATGGATCTCTCCCTCGAATTCCTTTAGGACGTGCTCCAAGCGAGATTGAGGGACATCACCGTGCAGGTGCATGACGCACACGTATTCCTTGCCGGCAGGCAGCAGCGTTTGGACTATCTTGGTGGCGTCTTCGATAGCCACTGGGAGCACCCCGCTGACTCCAGGGTCAAGAGTCCCCCCGTGCCCCGCTTGGCGGAGTTCCAGCACGCGCTTGATCCATGCCACGGTCTCGTGCGAAGTTGGTCCTGGTGGCTTGTCGAGGTTTATCACGCCGAGTCGAATATGCTCTCGGATTGGGCGCTTGGACGGCTCGATCCCGTGGTCTGGGTCGGTCGTGCCGTTGGCCCTGATGAGCGTCTCACGTTCGACATCAGAAGGCAGTTTGCCCAATCCCAACACCTAGCTCAAGCCCGCGGCTTCGAGGGCCCGCTTTACTTCCTCATCCGATGCTCCCGTTGGGATGTCGAGTTTTTTGTCGGTGGGCTCGAGGTGTGC
>CAYMXQ010000031.1:5909-8955 GCA_964394495.1 Hadarchaeota archaeon (SeqCode) | reverse complement strand
GTGTGCTATGTTGCAGCGTCTCCGCTTGATTTCAGGCCCGCCCACGACCACGTAGGTAGGGTCGAGCACTTCAACCACGACACACCGCTTGCCCGCATCGTGTCCTGCAAGCTTCACACATATCCTTCCTACTTCCATCACCATTTCAACGCCTCCTCTTCATTGCCGAGGCAACCGCCGCCTCTAAAATCCTTTTAGTCTCGCGGATGGAAAGCCGCTCCGTGTTCAGCACGAGGTCGAATGACGAATTGTCTTCGACGTTTATGCCGTAGATTTTTTGAAAGCGCTTGGCCTCGCTTTTCTCGCGCGTGACCGTCTCCCTCAGGATCTCCTTGTAATCACGCCCCTCCCGCCTAGCTATACGCTTGGCCCTCACCTTGAGAGGCGCCGTGAGCAAAATTTTCACGTTCGCCTTTTTCACCATCCAACCTGCGAGGCGAGCATCGATGAGCACGTTGCCCTCTCTCGCGGCTTCGACAGTGCGGCGGTCTATCATCCGGTCTATGCCAGGGTGACGTTCAACGTGTTTTGAGAACTCTTCCAGGGTCATGCCGCGTTCCTCGGCGAGTTGCCTGAACACCGACCCTGCACAGATGTACTGTAGTTTAAATTTTTTAGAGACGGCATTGGCAGCAGTGGTCTTGCCAGCACCGTGTAGTCCGCTTATCGCGACGATCACCATGCTCTCACGCCCTAGCCGTCATTTTTATCGCTTGGCGCGCGCAGGCCGAGCAAAGGTAACCGCCAAATGGGCGATTCGGCTTCCGGGAGCTCTTTGGGACGGACATAACACCGCCAGTCCTGCTCCGGGGAACGCCTCCGAGCAGGCGGCCGCACGAGGCGCACTTGGCCAGACTTCCGCGTTTCTCCTTGTAGTGGACCACGGCCCGGCCCCCAGGCGTACGGACGTGCCGCTCTCTGTAGTGCTTGGTCCTGTACCTTCTGGCGGGCATATCAATCCCTGATCAGAATTTTTCGGAATATCTGGGAGAACCCGAGGTAAGTGATGAAGTACCACCACCCGACACCGAAGGCGACCAGAGGCCCGAAGATTGGGAGGTCTATCCGGAAAGGCAGCCAGGCGATGGCCCACCCACCGTATGCTCCGATCAGCATGTACCAGAGGAGCATCATGGGGATCATGTATATGATCGTCGGTTTCAACGTCTGGGAGAACATCTTCCCTTGAAGTTTGGTTATCTCAGCCTGGCGCTGCTGGATCTTGTGCAGTTGCTTCATGTCCTTCTTGCTCTTGGCTTCGTATAACTCCTTCTGGAACTCTGATGTCTTTGCCTTGGCATCCCTGACGAACTCCCAGTTGACCAAGCGTTTGGTCAGCAGAGTTATCAACAGTGAGACTATGACGGATATCCCGAGCACGATGAACAGCGAATACGCGTAGAGGGGCGGCAAGTAGATCCCGATTAGGCTTGCCGCACGCAACACATCCGACCTCAGCGCGAAGATGTTCTCTTCGGTTGGGTTATCCTTGAGCGAGGTGAATGCTTGGACAATCCTGGTGTTCAGCTCGTTATCGATGTTTTCGACGAGCGGGCTGAAGTTTTCGTTGTAAATCGTGGAGGCCTCAGTGAGGAGCGCAGAAGCGTCATCCCCCTTTCTCAGGGAGGATATGGAAGTGTCTATTTTGTTCACTAAATTGTCTTTCACCAATAACGCTAGGTTTGACTGGTCGTTCCCACCTTGGGCCGTAACCACACTTACGCTCAGTGCAAACGAAAGAAACGTCGCCACGATGATCAGTGCCATCATTTCCTTTCGCATGTGGTCACCTCAGCGCCTCGACCATACCTTTCACGGCCTCGTTTAATCCCTTGTCCTTGTTGCGGATTATCTTCACAGTGGCCCCGGAGAAAGCGGCGTAGGCGGCAGCCGTCGCGCGGTTCATCAGCTGGTGCTCCTCGACCTCTTCCCTGAGCTCTTCGTCCCTCCGTCTCGTCTTGTCTCTAGCGCGCCGCCCGGAGATATCCTCAGGAGACGCTTCCACGACTACGATGGATTCCGGCTCCAGTTCCTCGAGCACCCAGCGGGGCAGGCCGGGGTAGTACCCCTCCGGCTTTCTGACGAGGCAGTGGGTGTCGACTATGACGGGATTCTTCCCAGCTGCGCGGGCAATCTGACGGGCCGCCTCGCGCTGTATTTCGCGGTAACGACCTGTCGGGACCTTTCTCATGTCATCGCGGTCTTTAACGCCCTCCTTCTCGTGCATGAGCTCCAACATTACGTCGCCGTAGTTCATGACGCTGTAATTTATCCCCTGTACCTTGAGTTGTTTGAGCGCCCCCTCTAGGACCGTCGTCTTCCCAGAGCCCGGTACTCCCGTAACCACCACGACCTTATTACTCACCTAAGAACCCCCTAATCGCAGGAAACATCTCCGCTACCTGCTCTTTTGCTATCTCTTGGTAAAGGTGATACATAATACCGACCGTGAGCAGAATCCCAGTCCCGCTGCCCAAAGCTCCTAAGAAGTCCGCGCCGGCCGAGAGCAGTCCGACGAAAGCGCCTCCGAGCAGAGCCGCGGTCATGATGTATCGGCTCAGCACCCACTCCATCACCCTTATGTCACGGCGGAATCCCGGGATGAGCATGCCCGAGTTTTTCAGTTGCTCTGCGATGTTGCGCGGCCCCATCCCGGTCAGGTTCACCCAGAGCCAGGCGAAGCCCATGCTGGCGAGGACGAGGAGTAACATGTACACGAGGGCGTGAACAGGGTCCGCCGCCACCGCTAGCGGTCCGTTCGGCGGGGAGGTGTAGTACGAAATCCATGGTGCGTTTAGGACGGCCGATATTATCCTAAAGTTCGCAAACACTGTCATGGCCAGAATCACTGGGATGTTCGATGTGTAGAGGAACTTTATCGGGTAACGCCCTCTTACTCCCCCGAACTTCTCATACGCGAGCGGGATCTCGATCCGCATGCTCTCAGCGTAGACAACGATGAAAAATACGATCATTGTCGCCACGACACCCATCATGTTCGGCAGCCCGGACCTGAAGAACGCGTCCACGAAACCTTCTCCGCCCA
>CAYMXQ010000031.1:0-5899 GCA_964394495.1 Hadarchaeota archaeon (SeqCode) | reverse complement strand
AGTTCGGGATGGCTCCCGTCACTGGGTTGAGCGCCTGCCAGATTATTGTCATCGCCACGCCTCCAGCTATGAAGAGGCTAACGCCGCTGCCGAACCCGTATTTCGAGACCATCTCATCCAGATATATCACGATGATCGCACCGAGTGTGAGCTGGATTAGGACGAAGATTCCCGCCATGCTTCCGATCCCGACCCCGTAGTGTCCGGCGATCACTAACATGGACCCCTCCACAAGCCCCATGATGACAGCCAGTATCTTCTGGGCGCCCGTGAACAGGGCGCGGTCTTCGTGGTTGGTGAGGTCGAGTCCGATAATCTTGCTACCCGCCAGCAACTGCATTATGATACCAGCGGTGACTATGGGTCCTATCCCCAGCTCCATCAGGCTGCCTGTGTGGCTGGCCAGCACGAATCTAAGCTGCCCAAAAAAATCCTGGACACCGGCGTCCCATACTCCGTTGTTGTTCAGGTCGGTGAATAGTTCGCCAACGTCGTACATCCCGTTTCCGTTCACGTCGTCGAATGGTTCGCGAGCTGCCGGGCCGTAGAGCGGGATCTGGGTCATCAAGAAGAACAGGAGGAGAGCTATCCCGGTCCACATGAATTTTTCTTTGAACGAAATCCGACGCTTCGGAACAGCGACTTCCGGCAGTTTGTCCACGAGTGGCTTGATCACATAAATTCGTGATTTAATCCTCTCCTCCGCCTCCATGGCCTCACCCGGAGATGGCCTTGCCACCTGCTTCCTCAAGCTTTCGCTTGGCGGACTCTACGAATTTCGTGGCGGTGACTTCCAGGGGACGCGTGACCTGCCCACCGCCCAGGACCTTATCGAAGCCCAGTTTGCCGACGTCGATGGAGATCTTTTCCCCCTCCTGTCGCGCCGCGCCCAGTTTTATTAGCTCCTCCAGATGCTCTTCAATGTCCCCAACGTTGATGGCCTTAACCTCGTCCATTACAGCTTTCGGGCGGGTGAACCCGTGTTTGCCGAAGTAGTCTGGCATGTACCTGAGGACGTACGACCATTTGTGTTTGTGGCCTCCGCTCATCCCAGTGCCTCCCCTCTCCCCGCTGCCCCGCCCTCGCTTGGAACATCCTCTGCCATAAGTGCGTGTGCCGCGCTGTGTCCTGGTCTTCCTCCGCTTTCTGATCACCATTTTTCTCACCTAGGCCATCCTGAGTATCAGCTCGTTTATCCGTTCGCCGCGGTAGCCGAGGTCGCCCAAGTCCTTGACCGGGCGCCTCGTGGATTTGTATCCTTTTCGCGGCGGGTGGAGCCTGAACACTTTTTTCAAACCTGGAACCGCATCCGACCTGATTTTCCCGTCGCATATCGCAGCGGCCAATTCGCTAATAGATGAGAATTCGGTCGTCGATTTCACGATTTCGTCGGTCAGGCGTTTGTCTCCCTGCAGCCTACCGCGCTTTCTCAGCACATGTTCGAGCGTCTCAGGTTTTATCTCTCCCCAGGTTATGTAGTCCTTGGCCTCCTGGAGCATGCCGCGGATTGACGGGTCATCGCCGACAACGACGCAGTGGTTTACACGCGTGAGGCTGAGCATCTTCAGCGTTTCTTTTACCGGTCTCCGAGCGTTGATTACGCCGCGGACCACTATGACAGCAAGTTTAGCCACTGGGCTCACCGACCTTCCCGACTTGGACCTTTTCACCGAGCCCCTCGCGCAGTGTGATCTTCGTCGTCTGCTTCAGGGCCTCCATCGCAGCAAATGCGAAGTTCAGCGTGGTGCGCGTCTGCCCGTCTGAGCGCGTCCAGGCATCCTTTATCCCGGCCATACGCAGGATCGTCCTCGGAATTTCTGCCGCGGCGAGACCCAGCCCCTTAGGGGCGGGTTTCACAGTCACCGTGACGCTCCCGGATTTTCCGGCTACTTTAAAAGGCACAGAGTGCGGACGACCGCAACCGCACTCCCAGCTTCCGCATCCCCTAGCGACTTCCACTATGTTCAGCTTCGCCGCGCTCATGGCCTTTCTGATTGAAGAGCTTATGTCGCGCGTGCTTCCGTGCCCCACGCCTACTACCCCGTCCCGGTTCCCGACCACTGTCACGACCTTGAACTTGACCCGTCTCCCGGACTTGTGCATCCTCTGTACCAGGTTCACTCCCAGGATGTTCTCTTCCAAGTTTGGCACAAGCGCGTCGACGATCTCAGCTTCCTTGATGGGCACTCCCTGTCGCAGGATCTGGGATATATCAGTTATCTTTCTCTCCTTGACAGCCCGCCCGATGCCTGTGCAGGGTTGCCACATGTCGATATTGAACTCTTTTTTGATTTCCGGTCTTCTACGTTTACGTCCACGTCCCACCATTTTCCTCATCTCACCGACTAAATTGCTTGGTTATAGCCTGTTTAACTGTATTGAAGTGCTCAAGCATACGCTCGGGAGTAAGCCCCCGCGCGATGTAACCTGAGAACCTGAGTTTGTAGGCTTCAGGGTCGTCCTCCTTCAACTTGCTTGCGTACTTAGAGATATGCGTCCCGTTGACCCTGTCCTCGCCAGGGAGTACTCCTTCGCCGTGCGGGATCTGCAGATTGCCATCGAGCGCACCTTTTAACACGGCGAATACCTTTGCCTGAGGAATCGGTGCGTACATCCCCATGTCGAACACGCACTCCTTCACGCCGGCCTTCACGGCGCGGTAACCGCACAGGAGGCCGACCAAATAAGCCGCAGAGGTGTTTGAGGTGTGACCTTTCCACCCGAGTTTCTCCAGCTGCTTGGAATGTGCCGATGCCAGGGTCGTGTCTCCTGTTGGAGCGGCTTGGATGATTTGAGCGGTGACGTGCTTGGACGAGATTCTCGCGACAAGACGCGGCTTTTTGGACCGCAGTAACTTGAGCCTGTGCCTGTAGTTGGTCTTGCCTTCGCGTTTCCGCTTGAACCTTACCCTGTACCGAGGTCCGATTTTTTTCATCTCTATCCCTTTAGCAACCCTCGCTCTTTAAGATGGCTCTCTAGATGGGCTCTGCTCTTGAATGCGCCGCCCTTGACCATGCGGTAGAGCCTGCGGTAATCTCGCGGCCCGATGGTACCTTCTTTCCTAAGCTGGCGTAACCTCGCGCGCAGCGGACGTACCGTTTTGATCCAGTTGTCTTTCTTGGACAGCCTGGCGTGCTTGGCGCCTTTCCTGCTCCCCGCACCTCCGCGCCTGCCCATCTTGCGCTTGGCGGCCCTCGCTCTGTATCTGCCGCGGCTTGTCCCGGACTCCTGCTTCGCGCGTATTGCGCCCTGTCCAATCAAGCGTTTGATGTCCTCGCGCGTGATCGCAGTGGAGACATCCTCAGCACGGGCCGGGTCTATCCAGACCCTGTTCACTCCCGCTTTAAGGATTCGAGCCGCTAGCTTCTTCTTTGTGTTCAGTTTCATGTTTTTTCACCCTTGGATTTAGTACCTTGATGTTTAGTTCCTTGGCCTTAGCCATAATCAGTTCTCTTTTCTTCCCTCCCACTCCCGAGGCTATACGGGCCACATGCGTGTTCGCGTCCACGCCTTCCAAATCCAGAGGGTTGTTGACCAGAAACTCCCTTAGACCTGAAGGATGGACTCCTCTTGTGGCTCTTGGTGACCTGTAACCAATCGAGACCAAGGGGGGCTTCCCACTTCTCTCGAGCCTCATCTTGCTGTCCCTGCCCCTGGGTTTGCGCCACTTCTCCCCAAGCCTCTTGAACCTGAACCACTCCTGCCGTTTGAACTCAGGCAAACGTCTTTTCTTCACAATCATCACGCCCGCTCCACGATGTAGCAACCGTCTTGGAAAGTCCTCGAGTCACGATACCTGACGAATGTGGCCTGCTCGATGTTGAATGCCGTCTGCCCGACATCGTCCTTGTTCATACCCTTGACGGTCATATCGTCCCCCTTGACATCGACGCTGGCATCGCCGATGATATCCGCAACACGCGGCGACCTTTCCCCGAGAAAGTTGCTGATGAGGACTCGTTTTTCCTCGACCTTCACGGTTATGGGAAAGTGAGCGTACACAGTGCGCAATTTGTATGTGAACCCATCGGTGACCCCTTTGCACATGTTCCGCAGGTGAGATTTGATGGTGCCGACGGCTGATTTATCCTTTCGGCGCGTGGACTCCGTCCCGATTAAAATCTTTTGCCCATCAGACTTCAACGTGACCGTCTTGAAGTTGAACATCCTCTTGAGTTTGCCCCTCGGTCCACTGACTTCCACTGTATCGCCCGTGAGCTTCAGCTCCACGCCTTCGGGCACATTAAACTCTTCCTTCACGCCTTGCGCCATATTCAACCATCTCTATATTGCTCCGTGTACCTTCGACATTACTCAATAAAAAGCGTGATGACAAAGTCCGTTAATAAACAAACGCTAGAAGCCGGCCGCCCAGCCCGAGTTCCATCGCTTTCTTGTGAGTCATTACGCCATTCTGAGTCGAGACCACGAGCACGCCGAATCCTGCGGCGGGGAGGTACCTCTTCTCCCACTTCTCGTACTCGCCGCGCTTCGTGGGGTGCCGCGGTTTTATCGCCCCGCAACCGTTTACCTTACCGTTAAGCGTGACCCTGAACTCCCCGGCCTTCCCGTCGTCAACAAAACTAAACTCCCCGATAAATCCCTCCTCCCGCATGATTCGTAGGACCTCATTGACAAGCTTTGAGGCGGGGGATATGACGACTTCCCTTTTTCGGGCCATCTCGTGGGTCTGGATTTTTGACAGTGCATTGGCGAGTGGGTCAAGCAACATTTTTCACACCTAACTGTACTTCTTGAATCCTATCCTCGGGGCGAGCTCCCGGAAGCATCGGCGGCACAGCTTCAGGTCGTGCTGCTGGTAGACGTGCCCGTAGCTTCCGCAGTGCGTGCACTTGTGCGCGCCTTTACCAAACTTTGCTTTTGACATCAGACCACCTGGGCTCCAAACTTGTCAGTCATGAAATTTATCGCTTCCTCCTTGGTGATCCTGTGGCTGCGAGGGACGGGACGGGACAGTCTATGCCTCCGTTTTATCCTATAACCCGGCCTGGCCAGCGTGACGCAAACATCCATGCCGAAAACGCCAAGCTCCGGGTCGTAAGAGACGCCCGGGATGTCTATGTGCTCCTTGATGCCAAAAGCGAGGTTCCCACATTTATCGAACGAGTCCCCCTTCACGCGCCGCTCAACGGCATCTAGCAGTCGCTTCAGGGTTTCGAGAGCTCGCTCCCTCCGCAGGGTGACCATACAGCCTATCGGACCCCCCGCTTTTACGTCCCATTCCCTGATTGCCTTTTTAGCGTAAGTCCTGGATGGTTTCTGCTTGGCGATGCCCTCCATCACTTTCTCCGCTTTGACGAGCTTTTCGCCCCCCTCACCCGTGCCCATGTTAAGGACGACTTTATCGACCCGGATCTCTCGCATGGCGCTCATTTACTGCCTCCGGGTAGTGGGATTGAGGGCTTACCTCTGCCGACCACGAACACGTAATGCTCGGGTGATTGGAAAGTCCCCCCGTCAGTCTTTAAGGTAACGATGTTCGGCTGGGGTCCGGTGATGAGTTTGATATCCTCTACCCTCCCGACCCTGCTGACGTTGCTCCCTCCGGTTATGACCGCCATAGACCCTACCTCGAACGGGATGCGCTCCAACACTTTCGTCTCAGGCAGCGATATTTTGGCGACATCTCCAGGTTTGAACTCGTTCAGGTCTCCCCTCAGCGTTTTCCCGTCGTGGAGCGCGAGTTGGACCTTCTTCCCCTTAGCAGTCTGCTTGCGCACGACCCTGCAGAGCTTCACAGATGCTTCCGCCGCACCTATCTCGTTCAGAGTCAAGCGCCTCCTGTGGTCCAGCATGACGCGGTAGCTGCGGTTGACCGCGGGCAGTTGTACGACATCCATGAACCCGATCGGGAACCCAGCCTCCTTTCTTATCTTGC
>CAYMXQ010000030.1:2093-10872 GCA_964394495.1 Hadarchaeota archaeon (SeqCode) | reverse complement strand
CACGCGAGAAGTTCCGCTGCGTACAAACGTGGTAGACCCCCTCACGCGCAAACAGCTGAAATCCAACACAGGAAAGGCCCAACCTGCGGTCCACGTCGAACTGGTGGGCGGAAAAACACTCGAGATTGACCTGCTCGTGAAGGGTGCGGGAAGCGAGAATTGCGGTAGGTTATTCATGCTCAAGCCGATTGAAGGCCAAGATGCGATTGTGCGGGCCGTGCTGCTCACGCTCACGGAAGCGTGGGGTAGGCCCTGCCCTCCGACCATAGTTGGGGTTGGTGTAGGTGGGTCGATGGAAACGGCGGCGCTCATCGCGAAGAAGGCCCTAATGCGCCCCATCGACAGGCCGAACCCTGACCCTGCGCTTGTATCTATCGAGCGCAGGATAGAGGCGGCTGCCAACCGGCTCAACATCGGGCCGATGGGACTTGGCGGAAAAACTACTGTTCTGAGGGTATTGGTAGAGAAGGCTGCCTGCCACACCGCGAGCCTCCCTGTTGCGGTCGCGCTTCAGTGCTGGCCCGCGAGGAGGGCAAAGGCGAGGCTGGTGGGCGGACGGTTAAAGGTGGTGGAACCTTGAAGATTACCCGACTGACTACGCCTCTGAAAGAGAGAGATGTCCGGAGGCTGCGTGCTGGTGACCTGGTTAGCATCACCGGCAGACTGGTGACGGCCCGAGACAAGGCCTACGCCAGAGTCGTTTCAGGTGCAAAGTTTCCACTGAGTCTTAAAGGAGGAGTGGTCTACCACTGCGGTCCACTTGCCAAACGAACGCACGGGAGATGGCAGATCGTCTCGGCCGGCCCAACCACAAGCTCACGCATGGACAGATTACAGGCGGAGTTCATCAAGCGAACCGGTGTTAGAGCACTCATAGGGAAAGGAGGCGTGGGCGAGGATGTTGCCGGTCAACTTGCGCGATTGGGGTGCGTTTACCTCGCTTTCACCGGTGGTGTCGGAGTCCTGGCGGCTGAAAAGATCGAGAAAATCGAGAAAGTATTCTGGGGGGACTTGGGCGCTGCTGAGTCTGTCTGGGTGCTAAAAGTCCGAGAATTTGGGCCGCTCGTCGTCGCCATCGACACTAAAGGAAATAATCTGTATCTTCGCTAAAGTTGAAAAAGAAGACCTAGATACGACTACTTAATTTGAAAACAAAAAAATAGAAAAAAGATAAGGGATTGTTTGGCGTTTTCCCTTATCTCTTCCTAAATATTGCAATCGCAGCCAATATCAACGCGACTATCACGATGATAATCGCGTATGTCGCCCATGGGGTAACTGTGCGCGTTATGTTAACGCTGGATGTGCCTGCTGTGTTCACGCCGTCCGTCACAGATGCCATTATGGTGTTTGTGCCCTCTGCCAGTGCAACGCTGTATGAGAACGATCCATTCGATATCGGGACCGTCACGGAGGCCGTTCCAATCTGTACGGTAAGCGTCAGGTTGGCCCATGACTCCCATGCGTCCTTGGTCACGGTACCCTGAATCGCAATGCTGGCCGCATCCGTAGTAATGCCGGTCGCTGGTGACGTTATCGCCACCGTTGGCGAGGTCGAATCGGTCAGTACATATCCGAACAACGTTGCTGTACTCTCGTTGCCTGCGCTGTCAACTGCTCTCACCCTGATTCCGGTTATCGCTCCTTCGGTCACTGACAGGGATGTAGTCCAGTTGCCAGAGCTATCTACGGTTGCCTGCGCGGCTGGAACATTTTCCCACGTAACGCCGTTGTCTGTGCTCTTTTGGATCACGATGGTGGCACCCACCTCTGCTGTTCCTGACAGAGATATGGATGTGGTAGTTATCACTGTCCTCGCTGCTGCGGTGGCACCTGCCGTCACGCTCCCTGCCACGCCCGCTGGCGCGCTAGGTGCGGTGACGTCAATGACAAAGCTCATGACGTGGTTATCGTTGTCATGCACGTTGTCATTCACTATCACGACCACGTACCACGTACCGCCCAGCAGACCCTTGTTATCGTTGTCGAAAATGTTCTCAAAGTTGTAATCGGCAGTTACTGCACCATTGTCCCATTCGAAGCTGTTTTCCAGGTTTTCCAGCCAGATAGCGGCCTCGTCATCTGAGAGGTTTTCAGCTTGGGATAGGTATACCCACAAGCTGTTATCTGCGCCAGCGGTGGTATCTCTGTTCTGCCTCGGGATACCCAAACCAGTGCACGCCGCGAAGCCTGTGTCATAAATCTTCAGTCGAATCGTCACTTTATTATCACTGACTTGCAATTCGTTTTCGGTCCACGCTTTACCGCCGACCGATACGAATTGGACGGTTGGTCTAGTGTTGTCAACGTAGACGTTCTCTAGTACGTTCTCCACTGCGTTACCGACGCGGTCCTTGACCAAGACTCTAATCGTGTTGATGCCCTCCTGCAAAGTGACACTCGCATTGTAGTTGTCGTCTGGCAAGCGAGTCATCGTCTGAGCGACGCCGTTAACATAGACAACGGTTATCGCCCACAGGTCGTTGTCCGGGTTGTCACCAGGCTCCCATCCTTCTCCGCCAGCGTTATCATTGTCCTCAGCGCGTCCCTTTATCGTCCATCCGGTCAGCTGGTACGTGACATAGAATTCATTGTCTGTACCCATCTTGTGTATCACCGCGAGCTCCTCGAATTGCTCCAGACCGTTGTCCCCCCCTGCATCTGTTCCAGCGCCCGATAGAGCGGCGAATACCGGATCTACCAGGTCTACCACGAAGAACATCTCCGCAGAGTTCTCGTTCTCAACGCCGGTGCTGGTAGTCGAGGATGGACCTGCGATGTACACACGGACGTTCTCCGCGTTGTCGGTCCAGTTGGTCAAATCGATCTCGTAGGTGAACAGTATGTTGTCGGTCGTCGTTAGCTGGCTGAACGAGAGTTCCAAGTTTTCGTCGTCGTCTGCCTTCCAGTTCTCGATTTTAATTGTGTTCAACGATGATAGCGCCTTTGATGCCTTTATCTCGAGGACGGCCTTGTTGTCGTTCAATCGCTTGCCGACCACGTTGTCCACTGCGTTGCCCAAGTAGTCGACGACGCCAGTCTGGTAAACCCTCATGGCCACGTGCGCAGGCTCGCCGTCAACGGTCAAAGTAAAGTCGTTTTGGGTCAATACGTCGTTGTCGTTGTCTAAGGTCCAGACGCGTATGGTGTGAGTTTCTACGGTATCAAGATCCGGTGCCTTCCACAGGAACTTGAAGGTCTTGCTCTCGCCAGGTTTAATGCCGTTATCACTGTTGTCAAATCCTTCTCCGAGAGACATCAGAAGCAACCCGCCAGCGTCCGACTGCACACCCCAGCCAGTTGTAGGCGTGAGGTCGCCCTTTGTCGTGCTGATCTTGGTCGCTCCATCGCTCAACCGCGTGGCTGCGTTGTCCAAGGCGTTCGCCGCTTCCGTCAGGCCTATGTTGTCATTGTCCACCAAGCCCGCTGCGACTATCCCCAACCAGTACCTTGCGGTGTTCGTAAGCACCTCGCCGTCCGTACCGATTATGTTGGACGCAAGAGCTGTGCCGAGCCAAATGTTCTGAGCTTTGATTGCGTTCTCCAAGTAAGATCCTGCCGTGAGGAGGTTCTCGTTCTCGAGTGTTATCTGCTCCGCTGCCAGCTTGATGTTGTCATAGAAGTCGTCGCTTATGAGTTGTAAGAGTCCTATTTTGTTTGCGTCATCTGGACCGTTGTCGTCTTGCATCTTTCCTGGCATGGCCAAGATGTTCTCAGCGTTTTCGAGGTGGTTTTCTGCGCGAGAGAGCGCTTCGCCTGCCGCCAATATGTTCTCCGACACTTGCCTCAGGTTCTCCACTACATTCATCAATTCCTCAGCTGCGTTATCGATCTTGTCGGCTGCTGAGCCTTGAACCAATGCGTCGCCTGTGCCTGTGTAGTTCTCCAGTATGTTGTCGGCAAAGTTTGCGAGGTATAGTGCTGCAGTGTAAAGCCCGTTGTCCGCAGTAAGAGGTTCGTTGCCTTCAATGGAAGCAGCGGCGTTGTCGCTACCGGCGGCTCCCCAGAACCAAGTCCCCTCGAGGTTCTCAGCCACGTTCTGGAGGACAGTGGCCAAGTTATCGATGTTTTCAGCTCCCATTGGAAGAACTGAATCGACCTCGTTATCCACCGCGAGCTGATTCGCAGCAGCGCGGAAGTCGGTGACTGCGTTGACCAAGTTCTCGCGGACGTTCGAAAGGTTCACTGGATCCTCCTTGAGGGAAGTGGCTGCCTTGTCCAAATCGCTTGCCGCGTCCCGGATGGATGCGCCTGCTGAGTTCAGGTTTTCACGTCCTGATGTCTGCAGGTCAAGTCCACCGTTTTCCAACCAGCTCGCGGCTTGTGCGAGCGCATCGGCGGCCGCGGTCAATTTTGTGCGAGCGTTCCTAAGGTTCTCCGCAACCTCTTTAAGCTGGTCCGAGGCCTCGTGAAGGTTGTCGACTACGTTGTCTATGTTTTCGGCTACATTCTCACCGAAAATCGCTTCCCCACCGAAGTTGGCGGTAGTACCTGTCGAAACATCCTTTATGAGGATGTTCTCGACGTTCTCACCGCTGTCCGCGGGGTTAGTCACTGTTAGAGTAAACAGCACGTAACCGTTATCTTGGACAGTGCTTGGCGTGAGGGTCACAGTAGGCAATGCTGCATTTACAGTAACGGTAGTTGTCGGTGCTAGAATTCCCATGCTTGCTATAACTAAGGCTGCAATCACTAATAATCCACTATGTTTATACACTTATTCATCTCCTTTTTGTTCGGACTATACCTCTTATTGAGGATATTTAAGGGTTTCGAGCCGTAAAATCCTCCAAATTCTATGAAAGCGCTTTAAATAGCCCCGATGACTACGCTTAACGCTAATACCATAATCGACTACTGACGTATTTTGTAAAGATTGTAGATCTATGCAAGTCTTTAAATAAGGAAGAATTACTCGCTGCCAACCCCGCTTTAACAAGAGTTTTCCAGTGTTTAGGCTATAAACTTAATACGCTTTTGTACCAACCGTCTATGGAACCTGTGCGGGGGTTGCCAAGCCAGGTCAAAGGTCTGATGGCCGACCAAAGGTGCCAGCTTGAGGGGCTGGTCCCGTAGGGGTTCGAGGGTTCAAATCCCTCCCCCCGCACCATTTCTAGAACTCCAGCCCGACTATTCCGCCTTGTATACTACGGGTCCTTTCGAACGGCCGGCCCGTACCTCATGTAGCCCCTCGCTAGCGAGCTGCGCCGCCAGTTCCGCGGTCTTTGCAGCTCCAATGCCCGCCTTTAGCTCAAAGCCGACCTCCCTTTTTACCTCGGAAAAGACGTCAGACAGCTCCTGCGGGTCTAGTCCGTTCGATGGTGCCATGAAGTTGTCCCCTCCGGTGTAGAAAACCAGTGCCTTTCGCCTCAGCAACGATGACATTAGCGCCAAGTATGTCTTCTGGATGAGGAGGTGGGTGTCGTAGATGGGCTCGCTGTCCGTGAGCAGGGTCGAATGGTTAACGTCCATATGGGCGATCTGCACCCAGTCCTCGTCCGGTTTCTTCACCCCGGCGCCCACCAGCACCCCCTTCCTATCGGGCGACCTGCTCCCCCCCGCATGCTGCAACGCCAAAGTGGCATTGACCTGAGCCTCGTAGGGAGTCGGTGCAGCGCCTATGCTCATGCTTACCGTTACGGGGAACTTCTTGTTAATGGCAGACTGGATCTCACGGTGCTCCTCGACCGTTATGCCATTTGTTATTGCCATTATATTGTCGAGCCTGGTGGAGAAAACAAGCCCTTTACGTGCGCTGAACTCCCTCTCGAGCTCGCTGAAAAGCTCCGCCTGAAGGGTCTGTATGTCCGCCTCCTTCCGCGGCTTGGGCGTAACCGTCCATGGCCCATAATTGTCTATCTGCGCCAGGGTAAGCTGGATCTTCCTCATGAAGTTCCCTAATTTTATTATGTAAAGCGTAAATAAGCCCACCTATCCCCTGGAGAGAACGCACGACAGATGCCGATATAGAAAGGACGCTAAGAGGAAGCTGGTGAGACTTAAGGCGAGAGGCTATAAACCCCTAAGGATCGTCTGCCTCTCGCCTAACACCCCTTTGGAGGCTGGACCGAGGAGTCGGGGTGATCGCGACCTTCTCAACACTTACATGCCTTCGGCGAGAGTGGACCTCTTCTTCCACCAGGTCTACACGTGTTCTCGCCCTGGCCCTCTCCCGGATGACTTCGCGAATGAACTCCTGCCGGGAGGCATAACCCTCTTCAGAAACTATTTGATCAATTTTTTCGATGAGTTTTTCTGGTAACTTTACAAGAACCTGCACAGTCCTCAACTTCAGCCCCCAACCCTACTAATTTTACTTATATTTAAAGATATCTGAGGATATTCAAAGATAACGGACGATATCGGCCGAGAAATTTCCGGCCTCATTCGACAATCCTCTTATTTTATTGACGGGCACAGTATCTCCGATGATATGAAGGTACCATGTGCACTCACGATAGCCGGGTCTGACTCCGGCGGTGGGGCGGGGATAGCTGCCGATCTGAAGACATTCGCGGCGCTCGGAGTTCACGGGCTCTGTGTAATCACTGCGGTGACGGCCCAGAACACTCGGGGCGTGGACGCGACCCTTGAAATATCTTCAGACTTCGTGAAAACGCAGCTCGACACAGTAATGCGGGACTTTGACGTCGAGTGGACGAAGACCGGGATGCTCAGCAGTGCGGAGATAATTAAAGCGGTGGAGGTTGGAGCGAAGAAACACGGGCTACGCCTCGTCGTGGACCCCGTCATGGTGGCTGCTACGGGGTCATCACTACTTCGTAATGATGCCATGGCTGCGTTGGTCGGGCTTTTGGCACGTGCCGAGTTGGTGACCCCGAACGTACCCGAGGCAGAGAGACTTTCTGGCATCGAAATCAGGTCCGTAGACGACATGCGAAGGGCCGCCAGAGCCATCTCCAAGCTAGGTCCCCGCGCGGTACTCGTAAAAGGAGGTCACCTGAGAGGGCGACAGGTGGTTGACTTGCTCTACACTGGGCGTAAATTTGAGGCGTTTGAAAGCCCACGGATTGTAAGCGAGCCAATCCACGGCACTGGCTGCTCATTCTCCGCTGCGATAACCGCGGAGCTGGCTAAGGGAGCTGAACTAAAAGAAGCGACATCCAAAGTTAGGGAGTTCATCCAGCGCGCGATCGAGGGCAGGTTGAAGGTCGGGAAGGGCGTCATGCCGGTAAACCCGCTGGCGACTCTCCTTTTGAGCGCTGAGAAGGGCCGTGCGCTCGATGAGGTCTGGCAGGCCGCCCATCTACTCGTGGAGGATCCGAGGTTCACAAAACTCCTGCCCGAGGTCGGCTCCAACATCGTGATGGCGCTGCCTGGAGCTAGAAACACATCTGACGTGATTGGGCTCTCCGGGAGGATAGTAAAAGCAGGAGGGAGGGCGCGTCTGACTGGATTTCCCGTACCTGGCGGCTCGGAGCACGTCGCGAACGTCGTGCTGACAGCGATGTCCCATGACCAGAAGATCCGAGCTGGCCTGAACGTTAGGTTCTCCCCAGAAATCCTGTCGGCGTGCAAGAAACTGGGGCTAACAACCAGCACATTCGACCGCAACAGGGAGCCGAGAGGTGCAAAGACCATGGTCTGGGGGACTGAGCAGGCGATAAGGAAGGCCGGCAAGGTGCCTCAAATCATATTCGACCGAGGTGCTCCAGGAAAGGAAGCCATGGTGAGAATACTTGGTGAGTCTCCTCTGAAAGTGGCGGGGATTGCTTTGCGTTTGGCTAGGGAAATCTGGAAAAGGTTTTAAACCAAGCGGGTGAAGGCAAGCGAGCGGAGGAATGAATTTGGGAAAGGTAAGGTCACTGCAAATAAAGCGAACAGCGAGGGAGCTGATAGAGAAATACCCGGACAGATTCTCAACAGATTTTCAACACAACAAAAAGATTCTGAACGAAATTTTGGAGCGCGTGGGGAAGCCTATACGAAACAGGATAGCAGGGTATATAACCACCTTATTGAAACAGGAAAAGGTGTGAAAATGCCACCTGTTGTAGAATTTAAGAAGTGCAAGGGCGCTGGCGCCTGCGCAGAGGTCTGTCCAACGAACGTCATAGACATCGTGAACGAGAAGGCCGTCGTCGCACGCCCGGACGATTGTATAGAGTGCAGGGCATGCGAAAACGTTTGCCCAAATCAGGCCATAACCGTCCCATAAAGCAGGCGATTCTTCCAAGGATTAATAACTTGGCCAGAGAATATCTTGGTCGCTCTCGATAAGCACGTCTTTAGGTGATAGCGGTTTGGGGGACAATCCTATATCCATATAGGGTAGCGAAATTCCGCGGATTAATTCGAATGCCGCAAGGGCCGTTATAATCATTATTACGCCGACGATTAACAGCGCATTAAGAAAATTGAGAAAACCTGTTGACTGCGCATAAAACAATAAACAACCGGACCCTACTATTGCGAAAATTGTACCTAGTACTGCCCTCCCTTTGTGGAGTTTCAACCATCCTCGCCAGTTAGGCCCTCTTTTGGTTGGCGGTTTCAAATCAGGCAGATTTTTGTAAATAAAATTTGGTCTTTTAGTGACCTCTAACGCTTTCTCCAAATCGTGCTTCGCTTGTTTAAACATCCCTAACCTGACATGTGCTTCGGCTCGATTGAGATACGCCTCATCAAACGTTTTGTTCAGCTCTATTTCCCTAGTATAATCTTTTATTGCATTTTGGTAATCACTCAGCATTAGATATGCGTTGCCCCTGCTATGAAAAACTGCTGCCAACGGGGGTTTACGTGAAGCTCTTATTTT
>CAYMXQ010000030.1:0-2083 GCA_964394495.1 Hadarchaeota archaeon (SeqCode) | reverse complement strand
GTAATCCTCTACTGCGTTTTGGTACAATCTCAAACCATAGTAAGCGTTCCCCCGATGCCAGTAGTAAGATGCTTTAGCGACCGAGTCTTTCTCCTTCATTAATAAATCGGTGAAAATTTTGATTGCTTGCGGGTTTTTCTTCTTCGCTAGTTTAATAGCCTCTCTTCCCAATGCGTAATTTTCGTCTTCATTCCTCATCTTTGTGCCCAAGAACTATTTGACAGCGGTTTTTAAATTAGTGGCTAATTAGAAATTAACCATTAGGGCGGTACTACTTCCCTGCATCACAAGGTTTGGCCCAAGCGTTGTCGCACGCCCAGACGATTGTATAGAGTGCAGGGCATGCGAGGCCGCCTGCCCGAACGGTGCGATTAAAGTGCCGTGATGCTTCTATTTTTGGGACAACACAAAAAATCGTGCCAGCGTGGGCAATCGTACCATGCATAGGTCGCGCATAGTGCCATCAGGGTGAATAGAACTCTTCAGCCGATATGTACCACTAGGCTAAACACCTCGCCAAAGCTTGGTGCGTACACCCGTGGCCATACAACGGGATCTTCTGGTCCCAGGCTGTAGGCCACCCAGCAACCCATGTCACCACGGGTCGCCGTGACGAAGTCACCGATGGCCAAGAGTGCCTATTTTCAGGAGTCGCTTCGGCCTTAGATGCTTTCAGGCCTTATCGACTGGCGCGTGGCTACCCAGCTATGCCCTGTCGGACAACTGGTAAACTAGTGGCGCCGGCATCCTGTTCCTCTCGTACTAAGGACACCTTCCCCTCAGGCACCCAACACCCCCGAAAGATAGCATCCGACCTGTCTCACGACGGTCTAAACCCAGCTCACGTTCCCCTTTAATGGGCGAACAACCCTACCCTTGGCCGCTGCTGCACGGCCAGGATGGGAAGAACCGACATCGAGGTAGCAAACCGCGGGGTCGATAGGAGCTCTCGCCCGCGACAACTCTGTTATCCCCGGGGTACCTTTTCTGTCATCCCGAGCCCTCACCAAGAGGGACATCGAGGTTCGCTAGGCCAGGATTTCTCCTCTGCGAGCCTTGGTATTGAGCTCACAGTCAGGCTGGCTTTTGGCCTTGCCCTCAACGGCGGATTTCTGACCCGCCTGAGCCAACCTTTGGGCGCCCTCGATATCTTTTCGAGGGCCTGCCGCCCCAGCGAAACTGCCCACCAGCCGCTGTCTCCTTCTCAGGGTTAGAAACGCAATCGCAAGAGGGCGGTGTTACATTGTCGCCTCCACCGAGCCCGAAGACTCGGCTTCGAAGGCTCCCGCCTACGCTCTGCAACTGCAACTGTGTCCCAACGACAGGCTGCAGTAAAGGTCCACGGGGTCTTCGTTTCCCCTCGGGGGTCCCCGGCATGTGCGCCGGCAAGTGGGTTCACCAGGTTCCAGACTGGGACAGTGGGGCTATCGTTGATTCCTTCATGCAAGCCGCCAATTAAGCGGCAAGGTATTACGCTACCTTAAGAGGGTTATAGTTACCCCCGCCGTTTAGCGGCGCTTCTACCCGTTGGACCGGGTTTTCACGTACCGCCACTGGGCAGAATTCACTAACTGTACTCAAGCTTTCGCTCTCGCAGTTAGCTACGTTTTTATTAAACAGTCGTAGCCCCCTTGTCACTGCGACCTGCCCCTCACGGGGCAGGCACCCCTTCTACCTAAGCTACGGGGCTAACTTGCCGAATTCCCTAGCCTGGTGTGTCCTGACACGCCTTAGGCTTCTCACCTAGGGGCACCTGTGTCGGATCTAGGTACGGACACCCAAGATCCCATATCCCAGCTTCCTTTTCACGGGCTCCAAGGATCGGCCGAACCCACCTAACGGCAGGCTATTCCCGCCTTCACCCGATTCTCTCCATTACGGAACTCCTCGGGTTTAAACGGTTAAATGGAGCGACGACCCCACTCGACCTGCCCCGGAGCGTCAGAAGCTGAGCTTGCGTTGCCGCAGGTACTTGGATGGTTCCGGAATATTAACCGGATTCCCTTTCGATGGTCTCTGGTTGAGGACCACCTTAGGACCGACTAACCCTCGACTGATGATCATTGTCGAGGAACCCGAGCCC
>CAYMXQ010000029.1:0-11145 GCA_964394495.1 Hadarchaeota archaeon (SeqCode) | reverse complement strand
AAACTGAAGTCCATAGGCATAGAGTTTGACCAGGTAATCTGCGATCTGCCGGTTGGCCCCCGGCACATGATAAACGATATGAAGGGCAATGAGGTCAGGACGATTGCACATGTGTTGAAGAGGGACGAAGGAATTAAAAAAATAAGGATAGACTAATCGAACGATTTCTTGAGTCTGGCGAGGGTCTTTGATTTTTTTATCTGGAGAGGCATGACGCGGTAAAACAATGTCAGCGCGAATCTTCTGATTTCGTGCCTGAGGGGCACTTTGCCGCGCCCGAGCATCCATCTAATGTACGTCATTATCGTATCCGCCGGCGCATTTGTCGCTGGGTAGTACACCAATTCCGTCCGCGTGTAGTTCCATTTCCTAAGATTTTTTTCGGCACCAGTTTCGCCCCATGTCAACGTTCTACAACCACTTGCCAAAGTAAGATACATGGCGCCGGACAAACCACCGACCGCTATCTCCGATTGTTTGAGGGCAGCGATTTGCACGTCTAGCCTATGTTCCGGACTGATTTGAATCAGGTCTATGCAGTCTTTGGGCACACCTCCTTCAGCGAAAAAAGCGCCTCCAGGTTCCCCCAAAACAGCGAGCCTAAATTTCGGGAATTCTTGCTGAAGCGCGTGGGTTAGAATTTCATATTTTCCCCTGCTCCAGCTCTTGTCAGGCCTCCGGAAAGGACGATGTCGTGGGAAAACAGCGATCAAGCGCTCTTTTTGGCCGACCATCTTTTCCAACGATTCCAGTCCTTTAGTAGTAGGTCGGAGCTCCTCGAGGATTTGGTTCGGAAGGGGGATACCCCATGTTTTAAAATCATCATCGGATTTCGGGTCTTCGGGGATAGAAACTCCGTAATTCTTCTTGTCATCTTCGTCGTACCGCAGCTCCCATGGTATGATGAACTCGGTGTCTTCAGGCAACTTCTCTTTGAATTTTTTGATTACCTCGTTTACCAATGGTAGCACATCAGGCAGCTCGGATGGACTGTTGTCAGGCCTAGGAAAACCCTTGACCCAGCAGTCGGTGATGTAACCACGGGATGATATCCGGTTCTTCAAAAAATAATCGGGCAGAGGCCAAAACTCGTCCACATCGGGGTAAAGGGGGTAACGACCTGGAAAACTGCAGGCGATTTTATGGTAATTGGCGTACTTACATCTACACAGACGTTTGACCCAACCGTGCCATCCCGCCAATTCCCAGCCAAATTCACCCACGAATGGTCCGAAGAACACTGTTTTTTCGCCCTTACTTGTCATGAAACCCCCTCTAATTTCAACTGCACATATTTTAGCCCTTCTTCAGTTTGAAATTGAGGTCAAAGTTTTTAGGATTGCGGGGATATCGATTGCTGAGCTGGGAAGGTGAAAGATGCCTGAATCTACGGCTTATGCCAGACGATTGGTGAAAGGTAGCACCATAGTTTTCACAGCTTTTGTTGCCTCAGGAATAGTCGGACTTTTGTTGCGCATGTTCCTAGCGCGCTCCCTCAGCGTCGCCGAGTACGGTCTCTTCTACGCCGTTTTCGTGCTGATCTCCTTTTTCGAGCTCTTCCGTGGTCTTGGTTTCGACACTGCGCTGGTGAAACATATCCCGGAGTTCATGGTCCAAAAACAGTTTGGTAAAATCAGGTCGTCCATAAATTTTGTCCTGCTCATCCGAGCGTCCATAGCAGCTCTAATCGTCGCCATCTTTTTCATTTTTTCCAGTCAGATATCATCCACTGTTTTCGGAACTGCTACTGCAATGCCGCTCATCTTGGTCCTCGGGGTCTGGTTCATTTTGATGAGCTTTTCGACTATAACAAACACCTTTCAGGGCTTCCAGAACATGCTCGCGTACTCCTCCCTAAAGTTCTTCGATAACCTATTCGTCCTCTCTTTCGCGCTTCTGCTGGTCGGTGTTCTGGGTCTTGGATTGGTCGGGGCGGCCTTCGCTTACATGTTCACCGCGTTCGCGATAGCCATATTGGGCTTCACAATCCTCAGGTTAAGGTACCCTCCGGTCTTCAAGGAGAAAGCACGGATCACCAAACCCGTCGTAGGGACTCTATCTAAGTTCGCGTTCCCGGTTTTCCTGACCGGTCTCGTGGGCTTGGTCATCGGCTACATGGACACGATAATGATAACGGTGTTCCGCAGCCTCCCTGAGGTCGGGTTTTACCAGGCAGCGCAGCCGCTGTCGAACCTCCTGTTCTCCGTCGCCGGGTCAGTGTTGATCGTATTGTTCCCAATGGTGTCGGAACTCTGGGCAAAACGCGAGAAGAAATTGCTGGGCGGCATGTTGCATTTCCTGACCAAGTTTTCCTTCATACTGGTTATGCCCGTGGTGCTTATCTTCGTGGCCTTCCCGGACATCGTAATCCGT
Source organism: Hadarchaeota archaeon (SeqCode) (assembly GCA_964394495.1). Classification (GTDB taxonomy): domain Archaea; phylum Hadarchaeota; class Hadarchaeia; order Hadarchaeales; family Hadarchaeaceae; genus B75-G9. The sequence continues at coordinate 8,772 of CAYMXQ010000029.1, read as the reverse complement.
ATATTCTTCGGTCCAGACTACCTGCCGGCGACTGTTGCCCTCCAGATATTGAGCGTCGTCACAATCTTCCACCTGCTGACCGGGATATTGGGCCAAGTGTTGACGGGGATAGGTAAACCGATGATTGTCACCAAGGTCACCGCGTTTATGGCGATATTCAACCTGGCAGCGAATTTTGCGTTGATACCTACATACGGGATAGAGGGGGCGGCTACAGCGACATTCGGGGCCTATCTGCTCGGGTCCATAATGCTGTTCTATTACGCGAAGAAGTTCGTCAGGTTTTCCCTGCCCGCATCGTCGCTGTTCAAGACGATAGCAGGAGGGGCCCTCACGCTGATATTCATATTCGGTCTAAAGTCCATACTTCCGTTTTCTCAATGGCCCATGCTGTTCGTAATCGGCGTACTGAGCCTGCTCTTCTACGCGGCATGGGTGTTATCCACCAGGGCCGTGTCAAAAGACGACCTGAGGCTCATAGCGCGGGTAGTTCCGATGCCAAAGTGGTTGGTCGGGTTCGCCAGCAAGTTCATAAACAATTGAGGTCCCCGAAGTTCAACAGTTAAATGGGGAAATGCCAGAAATAGCAGAGATGACATGAAGACAATGTTCATGACGATAACGGGCGGGTACGGTATCAGGAACATATTCAGGTCGGATGCCTTCAAAATCATAAAATCAGAGAAGGACCTGAGGATAGTCATTTTCGCGCCGTTCGTGGGCGGGAAGAGCATAATCGCAGATTTCCCCGAGGTAAAGGGGGGGAATATAGTAATCGAGGACCTGGCGAGGTACAAGCCCAACATAGTGGAGCGGGTCCTGAGGAAGATGGCTGAGATGGTCGTCTTCAACATAAACTACGTGGGGACAATCAGGATAAAGGAAATGATGTCCAAAAAGAAGAGTTACACGAAATATCTCCTGGGCAGGCTGGTCAAAAAAATCCTTGGAAAAAACATAAACCTGGTCAAGGCATTTGAGGACCTGGACGGGTTGATATTCAGGTACAAGTTCAAACGGTACAGGCAACCTTTCGATGAATACGGGCCATCCCTGGTCTTCTCCACGGATTTCTTGCACCCGTACGAATGGGACCTGACAAAAGCTGCCAGGCGGTGCAAGGTCCCCGTGATATCGATGATAGCCAACTGGGACCATTTGACAAAGAGGATGATGTCGAGGTCTGACAGGGTCATCGCTTGGGACGAGTTCAACAAAAGACAGCTTATGGAGTATTACGGTTATCGCCAGGAACAAATTTTAATTGCGGGCATTCCACATCAGGACTATTTTGTACGCGCCAAGGACAAGTTCCTCCCCAAGAGAGAGTTTCTCAAAAAAATTGGCATCACGGGAGATAAGAAATTAATAACGTACACGACCGCTAGGGCGCTGGACGAACTGGATATAATCGATATAATATGCGAGGCAATAAAGAATGGCAAAATAAAACACCCATCACACCTTCACGTGAGAATCCACCCAGAAGATATTCTGAGCCGCTACGAGAAATTGAAAAAATATGGTGACATCATAACGTTTGAACTGCCCAAGAGAACCGTGAGCGAGCGGTTTTGGTCTGGGAAGATGATAATGACGTCAGCCGCGCGTCCTGAAATATGGGTGCCGGACGAGGAAGAGATGATTAATTACGCGAACCTTTTTGCCTGCACCGATGTCGCGGTGAACGTCGCTTCATCGGTGACGCTGGATGCGGTGGCGCTGGACGTCCCAACCGTCAATGTGGCCTTCGATGGATATGCCAAAAGGGATTTCCTAGATTCCAACGCCAAGATATTCATGTTCACGCACTACGAGTTCATACCAAAGTCAGGGGGCGTTAGGGTGGCCCATACCCCTGAAGAGTTAATCGAACACATAAACACGTATTTGGACGACTCCAAGCTTGACAGCGGGGGGAGAAAGAAAGTAGTGGCAGAGCACTGCGGTCCTCAGGATGGTAAATGTGGGGAGAGGATCGGGAGATACATACTAGATCTTCTCAAGAACAATTGATTTGCATGACGCTTTGCAAATCCTTCGACGTGACGACAAAAGGCTCACGGTCGACTTTTGGTAGGACTGCTTCGCCTATTTCGACCATGTGTTGTGCTAGATAAAAGTCTTCTTTGTAGTCAATTGAAAACCCCTCCGCCCCTTGTGTGAAAAATGGGGCGACGACCTTGCCTTCACGAGAATTGTGTTCGTATACCACCCTTGTCCAAGCGATCTCCAAGGCGCTGTTCTGGATGTAAACCTTTGGCAGCGCCTGATACTGGCCCGCATGCCAGGCGATCTCCAGATGGGATTGATTGAGAAATGGTCGCATAGTATCTTCCTCGACGATCCACATCTTTCCAGGATGTTGGCGGCAGAGCTCGACTGCGCGTAGCGAATCTATATGTGGCACGCTCAAAAATTGCTTCCACCCGCGCTGAATCGTTCCCAGTTGGCGGAAGGGGCTGGTCGGCCTAAGTATGGCGAAGGCATCGTATTTTTTGTCGAGATTTGAGAGGGCATGTTTGATCCACTCGATGTCTGGCGAAGTCGATGTCGCTAGATTCGCCGGACGCAGAAATGGTGCCTCGGCGCCATAATGGATCGCGATTTTTCTTATCAAATCAGAGTCAGTCGAGACGATGATTCTATCGAAAACACCGCTAGCGCGGGCAGAGCATATGGCGTAGGCGATTAGAGGATGTCCGGCCAGCGGGAGTATATTCTTCCCAGGTACGCGCTTTGAGCCCGACCGCGCCGGGATAAGACCAAGAACTGTCGGCATTTTTACCCAGAAGCTAATCTCACGGCCTCTAAAAAATACATTGTGGAGATAGTTTTAGTGACATAGCTAACGATGTTCAAGCGTAGCGATTCGGGATTTTATCGTTTCTATAAGGCCCTCGATGACCGGGCAGGCAATCCCATGCCTGGCACCAGCACGAACCACGGCTCCAGCTATCGCGTCAAGCTCCGATGGGTTTCCAGCATCGATGTCGCGTTGCATCGATGTGGTCAAAGTGGCTGGCAGGGCATCGATTTGACTCATCACTGTTTTGGGGTCGGTCTTCGCACCATCTGCAGTTGCAACCGCCGCTCCTTCTCGTACGCATCCTTCCAGTTTTTCACGCCACCGCGGGTCAGACCTAATGAACCCCAGCGGGCGGCCGCTGGCTGCGGTTGTGCACGCGATGGCGTTGAGCCGTGCTAGTTTATCCCAAATCACGGCAGCCTCGCTTTCTAATACTTCGGTTTTGATGTCGGCACTGGAAAGCAGTCGAGCTATCTCAGCTAGACGGCTCTTCGGAACATCACCATCTGACGCCAGTTTAACACGCGCAAATGGTGTGGTATGGGCGATTGAGTTGTCTTCGCGCCTTATCACCTCTATGGAGATGTTACCAGCCGCTACGCGCTTGCCGTAACGCGCCCTGAGAATCTGCACGTGTTCCAGACCATTCAGCAGCGGGATGATTACTGTGTTTTTGATGAGATGCGGGTCGACCCTCTCAAGCGCTTCTTGGAGCGTTGTCGCCTTTGTGGTGACAAATAAGATATCTGGTTCGTGGTCGAGCCGCGTGACAGCTTTGGGTCGCGCTGTAAAATTACCAAAAACGACGCTCTCGACCTGAATACCATGCCTGTTAATTTTATCAACGGCACTTTCCTTCGCGATGCATGTGACAGGAAATCCGCCGCGCCAGAACACTGCAGCCAAAAAGCCGCCTACTGCGCCTGGACCTAGCACTGCCACCGATGGATTGCCCAAACTATCCCTCATTATGGTGATGATTGATCAGATAGGTGATTTGACCGTGGTCAGCTCGGCCAAGGATGAGCGCGAAGGATATCCTCATTGAGTTCCGTGCCCCAACCAGGTTTGGATGGAATTGAAAGATAGCCGTTTTTAATTTCAGGAGGGTTCGTGACAAGGTCATCTTTCCAGCTCACGTCATCCACATCCACCTCGAGAATCCGTAGATTAGGAACTGCCGCACAGAAATGGGCGTTGATAAGGGTCGCCAGGTGGCTGTAGTGATTGTGCGGGGCCACGTTCATCTCATAAATTTCAGCCATATCGGCGATCTTCTTCGACTGCAACAGCCCGTTCCAAGTCACGTCCACAGCCGCTATGTCTATCGCGTGAAGCTCGAAGAACGGCCGGTAGTCCCGGGCCCCGTATAGATCCTCGCATGAGCAGATCGGCACCCTGGACCGCTCTTTTACTTTGAGCAACGCTCCCGGGTCATAACTGTCAATCTCGAGCCAGAGAAGATCAAACTTTTCCATAGCTTTCGCGATAAGGGTATTCCCTTCTTTTTTAAAGTGGAAGTTAAGGTCTAGGCATATATCAACGTCTTTGCCGACTGCGTCACGAAACGTCCCGATAAGGGCTTCAAGAGCCTCGATTATTTTTCGGCTCACGTTCTGGTCGGTGCTTCCGTAGCCGCCTTTGAATCCCTGCATCAACACATACGGCGACTTTTCGAAAACGATGATGTTCGTCTTCAGCGCCGTGAATCCGCGGCGGACGACCTCGCGGCCTAGTTCCGCTATGTCGTCGAGCGACCTTATCGGTGGGGTGCCGATTAAATGGCCCGAACGGACCCGAGTCGTCCCGCAGTGCGACCAGTAAACTCGGACTTGGTCACGCAGAGGGCCCCCGAACAACTCGTAGACTGGGACACCCAAATCCTTAGCCTTTATGTCAAGCAAAGCGTTCTCGATGCCGCCAATTGCTTTTTGAATCACGCTGCCAGGACTTTGTCGTGTCGCCCGGTACATGTCCCAGTACAACTTTTCTACAGCTTTCGGGTCCTGCCCAATAAGCAGGGGTTCCAGGTCCTTTACACATCCCGCTACTCCTCTAGTGGAGCCGTGAGAATCTGTACATTCACTGTAGCCCACTATTCCCTCGTCAGTTGTAATTTTGATGAAGGACCAGGGTCGCCAACCCGCGTCGCAATGCAGCGTTTCGACACTTGTTATCTTCACGCTCGCTTTCTCCCAGTGTGCCGTAATCCAATTTTGATTTTTCCAGCGATACTTAATGAATCTATGCCATAGTACTTCATGATTTCATCGTGTTCTCCTGATCTGCCATATCCTTGGATGCCGATAGTGTGGAACTTGACTTTTTCAAAATCACCGCTGGCTAGCACTCGCATAATTTCTTCCGATTGCCCTCCAACATTTGAGTGGTTTTCAACGCAGAAGACATGCTCCGCGTCTTCGATAACTCCCGTCAGCCATTTTTCGTCCATGTGATTTAACCATGGGAGATTTACAACTTTTATTTTTATGTTGTCTTTCTTCAGTTCGTCTCTCGCTAAAAATGTCTCCGATAACAGCAGCGGGCCGTATCCAAAGACAATCGCGTCGGGTCCGTCGGCTATCGTCACTCCCGTGCCAATTTTCACCCTATAGTTTCTCGGCAGCTGGACGGTTATCCTGGGGCTCGAATGCTCCAGTCGTAAGTAACTGCTCTGCTCCGCGTCGAAAACTAGAAATTTCAGCATATCTCGTAATTCTTGGGCGTTACACGGCTGGCATATCGTTACGTTTGGAATGGCTTTCAGAAGGGAGATGTCCCTGATCCCCTGGTGGGACTTTCCGGGTTTCGCAGGGAGTATGCCGGCCAAGTGCCCGACGTAGATGATCTTCGATCCCTCGGAGGCGTTGTTGAAAATCTGCTCGTTGGATCTGGACGTCAGAAATGATGCATAAGTATTCACGATGGGCAGTTTGCCAGCTAATGCAAGACCCCCAGCGGTCGAAACCATATCCTGCTCCGCAATCCCGATTTCAACAAATCTCTCCGGGAAAGTCGCTTGGAATTTTCTCAGGCCGCAGGATTCGGCGAGGTCAGCATCCAACACGACCAGATCCTCACGTCTTTTGCCCAGCTCCACGAGATATTCCGAGAAAGCTTTCAAGAGGGATTCGCCCTTGAACGGGGATTCTTGCGCGAATAGTTTTGTCAGGACCGGCAGTTTCATCCGAATCTTGCATTTCTCGATTTTCCCATTTATCCTGGAGATTATCTCGTTCCAGGCCAGCGCGTATTCCTCCTCGTTCGGGATACCGTCGTGCCACTTGTATATGCCCCTCTCCCTGGCCATTGCCTTTGGGTGCTCCATGAATGATACTCCCTTGCCTTTGACCGTGTTTGCGATGATTGCCTTAGGCTCCCCAGCGATTTTTTTGAGCTGAGTCATGGTTTCAAGGATTTTTTTGGTATCGTGCCCGTCGATTGTCACAGCGTGCCAACCGAACGCCTTTAACTTGTCATCGATTTTCGACACGTCCAAAATCTTACTGACCTCCATGTCCGTCTGTACGTAGTTTCTGTCGATGACGAGGTAGAGATTGTCCAGCTTCCAGAAACCAGCGGACTGGATAGCCTCCCAGTTCTGCCCCTCCTGCAACTCCCCATCGCCAATCATTACAAATGCCGAGGCCCTCACGCGGTCAGACCTGTACGCCCAAGCAAATCCCTTCGCCTTGGATATGCCCATGCCCAAGGATCCCGAGTTGATTTCCACCCCGGGCACAGACAGTTCAGCGTGTCCTTCCAGACCCCCCAGTCTCCTGAACTTGGCCAACTTCTCCGTGGGCATGAATCCCCTAGATGCCAGAGCAGCGTAGAGCGCGGATGCGGCGTGACCCTTGGACAGTATGAAGATGTCCCTGCCTTTACGTTTTGGCCTAGATGGGTCGACGTTCATTGCGTGGTGGTATAGGACCGTGAGGACCTCTATCGCGCTGAGGGACGCGCCGATGTGGCCAGAACGGGCGTTGGTTATTGTCGCGAGGGTGTTCAGCCGTATCATATCTGCCATCATTGATAGTTTCTCGTGCAGCGCCAACGACTTGCATTCCCTTATCTTGTCGAAATCAGATTTCTCGAAGAAGAGCTTCCCGCTACTCCTTCTTAAACTGTACATTCTGCACTCCCCCGCTGTAGTCGATATAGATGGTCTTCCACTCGGAGAACACATCTAGGGCGGCTTTCCCGACCTCCCTGTGCCCGCTCCCCGATTTTTTGACGCCACCGAACGGGAGATGCACCTCGGAACCAAACGTGGGGGCGTTGACGTAGCATACACCGGCCTCCATCCTATCTATGGCAAGCATCGCCCGGTTCACGTCCTTCGTGAGTATGGATGCCGACAGTCCGTACTCAGTTGCATTGTGGACCTCTATTGCCTCCTCGAAAGAGCCGACCTTGAGCACGCTCAGCACTGGCCCGAAAATCTCCTCCTTGGCTATTTTCATGTTAGGCTTGACATCCGCGAATATCGTCGGCTCGAAGTAGAATCCATTGGAATAGATTCCCGGGGTCAGCCTGTTACCGCCGAGGACCAACTTCGCCCCCTCGCTCTTGCCGACCTTGATGTAGTGAATGATTTTCTTGAGCTGGTTCTCGTTTATGACCGGGCAGACGTCCGTTGACTCGTCCTCCCCGGGGCCGACCTTTAACTTCTTCGTCTCAGCCACCAGCTTCTCTATGAACTTGTCGTACACGTCCTGGTGTACTATGGCCCTGCTGGTAGCGGTGCAGCGCTCCCCGGCCACGCTGAACGCGCCGCGCACAGCGCTGTCGACGGCCAGGTCGAGGTCGCAGTCCTCCATCACGATCATTGCGTTCTTACCACCCAGCTCCAGCGAGACCTTCGCCAGCCTTTCACCGCAGACTGTCGCTATCCTCTTCCCGACTTCAGTTGACCCGGTGAACGAGATCAGGTTGACATCCTTGTGTTGGATCAGAGCTTCTCCAGCCTCGTCGCCGGACCCGTGCACCACGTTCAAGACGCCCGCCGGCAATCCCGCCTCGTTCATTATCTCAGCAAAATTGTTCGCCGTCTCAGGGGCGTCCTTAGCCGGCTTCAGTACGACGGCGTTTCCGCAGATCATGGCAGGAGACACCTTCCAGCTGATCAGCGACATCGGAAAGTTCCATGGCGTGATAATGCCGCACACACCCACGGGATACCTCTTCGTCATTGCAAGGCGGTTCGAAAGCTCTGAGTACGTGGTGTCGCCGTACAGCCTCCTGCCCTCGCCCGCCATGAAGTAGCACATGTCGACAGCGGCTTTCACCTCACCCAGGGCCTCTTTCATGGTCTTGCCGACCTCCTTGACTAGAGTCTTGGCAAGCTGCGTCCTCTTGTCAGCCATTATCCTCCCGGCCTCGAAGAGTATCCTGCCCCTCGCCGGCGGGGTAATGTTCGGCCATTCCTTGAACGCTTTTTTCGCGGCCTGGACAGCGAGGTCGATGTCCTTGCTGTTTGAGAGAGGGAAAGTCCCCAGGACCTCGTCCTTGTTCGCGGGGTTTATGTTCTTGAAGCTCCTCCCCGAAGCTGACTCGATCCATTTCCCGTCCACGAAATTGTAAAATGTTTTCGTCAAGGTGAAACCCCCGCACCTACCAGGCAGTGTAACCTCCGTCGATCACGATGTTCGCGCCTGTCATGTAGGACGATGCGTCCGAGGCAAGGAACAGCACGGCCCCGTTGTACTCGTCGCGTCTCGCCATCCTGCCCATCGGCACACGCGATGAGTAGTTCCTAACGAACTCCTTGTCCTGGTTGTTGAAGACGCCGCCGAATGTCAGCGTATTCACCCGTATGTTCTTCTTCGCCCAGTAAGTGGCAAGGTACCGCGTCATGTTGGAGATGGCGCCCTTGCTGATGCAGTAAGAGACCGGCTTGACGAACGTCTTCTTGCCCTTCTTCACGTAGATCCTCTGGTCAGGCGAAACCTCCCCGTAAA
>CAYMXQ010000028.1:9377-11191 GCA_964394495.1 Hadarchaeota archaeon (SeqCode) | reverse complement strand
CCACACGTTTGATTTGCGGGACAACTTGATGGCCCGTGGCGCAGCGTACCGCTTCACATGCTTGCTTCCGCTCTTCTTAGCCACTCTTGGACCTCCTCTCCAGTACTCGTGCGCGTTCCCTGTCTTCGACCAGCTTCAATATCACAACGTTTGATGCCTTGGTCATGCTCGGGATCTGCGTCCCATCCGCCTTGGTCACGGAGGTTCCCTCCACCTGAACGCGTTGGCTTTTAGTGTCGACTTTTACCACCTCACCCTCGTGTTTCTTGAAGTCACCGCTCAGTATCCTCACACGGTCGCCCTTCCTGACCGGGAGGGAGCGGGTTTTGTGCTTGCTCCTGAGTTCTCGGCTCAGAGGCGCGGAGAGATATTTGTGGCGCGCGTGCAAAGGCGCGGAATAAAGGGCCAGACGTTGTTTCCTGGGCTGTTTGGTCACCATAACTCACACCACAGCTGAAGCTATTCCTGCGACCCTCGGCCACCGCTCAGCGGCCTCCCTCGCGATAGGGCCCTTTATCTCAGAGCCCCGTGGAGCGGCTTCGGGCGTGATGAGCACTGCCGCGTTGTCTTCGAATTTTATGTGTATGCCATCATTGCGGCGGTACTCCTTAGTCTGTCTGACGATGACGGCTTGGACGAGTTGGGATCTAAGCTCAGGTGTGCCTTTTTTGACCGACGCCACCACCCGACAGCCGACACCAGCGGTGCCCAGTCGAGCGCGCCTTCCCTTGTAACCCATAACGCTAATTATCTGGATCTCCCTCGCGCCAGTGTTATCCGCGCATTTCAGCCGTGCGCCAACCGGCAACACCCGCGTAGGGTTGACGGCCGTGACCCCTACAGAAGTACCTGCGCCTTTCTTTCCCATCTCACTGCCCCCTTGCCTTCTGCACGACGACGAACGTCTTTGTCTTGCTCAGCCGTCGGCACTCCATTATCTTGACCTTATCGCCCGCCTTTGCCGCGATGCACGGCGGGTTGTGGGCGTGGAACTTGGAGGTGCGGCGCTCACCCCTCTCGTATTTCGAGATGTGCTGCATGCGCTCGAGTTCAACCGTCACCGTTCGTGCCATCTTGTCGCTCACCACAGCGCCCTCGAAGACCCGCCCCCTGACCGACAGCTCGCCGTGGAACGGGCACTTTGGATCAGCGCACTTTTCCTTCGGAGCCTCGATACCCATACCTACCATCGTCTCACCACCTTCGCCTGACCCGTTCCTCGGGTCGCCCAACCAATTTTTTTCCATCTACGGTCACTTTCTCACCATCTGGGAGGGTTATCAGTAGAGTTGACGTGGATTTAGCTATTTTTCTGACTTTCTCTCCCCCTCCATTTATCACGATCGTGTTGCGCGTTTCGTCGATGATCTTTCCGGAGGTGTCGAGCAATGTGGGGTCAGAGCTTTCTGTGACCCTAACCTCGAGTCCGATGAGTTCGTGCTGCAGCAAGTTCCATCTCGCCAAAGGCACTCGACCACCTACCTCACATCGACCATATCTGGGGAAAATCCCATTCCCACCAGCACCTCTTTGACACGCGTCTTGTGGTTACCCTGGAGCTCGATGCGTCCTTCCTTAGATGTCCCACCGCACGCGAGTTTCGACTTCAAATCCTTCGTCAGGTTCTTGAGGTTCAGCTGTTTCTCGTCCAGCCCTTCGATGATGGTCACCATTTTTCCGAACTTCCGTTTCATCGCGTACACGTTTATCCGCTGTTGCTCGCGTGCTATCTCCTGACAGACGCAAAGTTCCTTCGGTAGGCCACAGACCTTGCATACCTCTGGCAGCTCTCATGCACCTCCCTTTTCTTTCAT
>CAYMXQ010000028.1:0-9367 GCA_964394495.1 Hadarchaeota archaeon (SeqCode) | reverse complement strand
TTCGAGCGAGCCGCCCGCTGCTGCAGTCGCTCGCGCTCTGGCCAGTTCGGCGCGTAGCTCCTTCAGCTTTTCGACCAGCTCGTCCCTGCTCATCCCTCGTATCTCGTCAGACCTAAGTATTGCCATTTTTCCCGCTCTCCTCCACCTTTGGTTCCTCAACCTTTTCAGGCTGCTCCACTGCCTCAGTTGCGGTCACAGCCTCAGCTGGTTTGGCCTCCTTTTTGAATATTATATCATCCGGCAGCGGCACGTCTGGTGGCATTATGTTTGTCTTGATGCCGGCAATCCCTGGCTTCAGCTTTGCCACAGCGAAGCCATGGCTCACGAGTTTCTCGGCCGGCTCACCAGATTTGCTGATGTAACCATCGTAAAACCTCTCACGTCTGGAGCGTTCTCCAGCTATCCTCCCGGATATGATGATCTCAACGCCTCGCGCGCCGGCAGCCATTATCCTGCGCACGGTGCTGCGGCCGACTCGCCTCGCTTTTATCCCGCGCTCGAGGGCGAAGGCGATGCGCTTGGCCATTATCGGGCCTGACAGTTCTGGCTTCTCGATCTCAACAACCTCTATCTGTGGGTTCTCCATCCCGAACCTTTTTTCGAGTTCTTCCGTGAGGCGTTTGATGCTTTTGCCCTCGCGGCCTATCACCATCCCTGGCCTCTCGACGTAAAGCGCCACACGCGTCCCCGTTGGTATGCGCTGCGTGTACACGCCGCCGTATCCCACCCTTTCCAGTTCCTTTTCCAGGAAAGTCTCGAGCTTGACGCGCTTCAGCCCACGTTTTATGAAGGTCCGCTCCACGGTCATCAGGATACCTCCTTCAGGACTATCTCGACGTTGGTGAGCGGCGTGTTGTACGGTGAAGACCGACCAAAAGCCCGGGGCAAAACGCCAGGGATCGTAATGCCCTTGTAGGCGCTGGCGTGTACCACCCTCAGCTTTTCTGCGTCGAGCCCCTTGTAGCTCGCATTCGCCTCCGCGTTCTTCAGCACTTTCAATATCCCTCGAGTAGCCTTCACAGGGTACTGCCCGCTGCCCGGGACTCCCCTTCTGTGCGCGAGCTTCTTTCTGTGGCGCATGAACGGCACGGCTTTTTTCTTCTTGATGACAGCCTCTAGATACCCCTTTGCAGCGTTCAGGCGCATACCACGTATCGCCCGGCAGACCTCCATCGCATGCTTGGGGGAGACCCGAAGCTCCTTACCGAAAGACCTTGCGCATGTCCCCTCGACTTTAGCGGAATAACCGAACTTTGGCATCGACATCACTTCAGCGGGACGTACATGGAGCTCCTAGTCGCACCTATTCCAGGGGTGCCATGGGTGACTTTCTTCCTCGTCTGGGCGAACTCTCCAAGGCGGTGGCCTACCATCTCAGGCTTCACATCTATCATGACGAATTCCTTTCCGTTGTAAACAGCGAACTTCATGTCAACCATCTCAGGAAGTACTACCATCTCCCTACAGTGGGTCCTGATTGGCCCATCTTTTCCAGCCCCTCTGATTTTTCGTATGCGCTCGACCAGCTTCTTCTCCCTAGGCGTGAGACCCCTCACAAGTGACCTCCGCTGGCGCGCAGGCAACAGCTTTGCGAAGTCATCCAGTGAAAGCTTTTGCAGGTCCTCGATCGCATATCCGCGGAACGTGAATTTCTTCGGCATGAACTTACCTCTTACCAGTTCTCCTCGCCGCTATTAACCCCACCTTTTGTCCAGGTGGTGCGCCATGTTTAACAGTCTTCGGCCTGCCAGCATGCTTCCCTCTCCCGCCTCCAAACGGGTGGTCGACGACGTTCATCGCCACACCACGCGTATGTGGGTATGGTTTGCCCTTTCCGAGCATGGCGTGAAAACGCTTACCGGCTTTGACGAACGGCTTTTCAAGCCTGCCTCCCCCGGCTACCACTCCTATCGTCGCGCGGCACCTCGGGTCGAAGTCCCTTATCTCGCCAGATGGCAGCTGAACGTTGGCGCGCCCGACATCGTGTGCGATCAGGATGGCGTATGTCCCGGACGACCTGACGAATCTTCCACCGTCCCCGGCTCTGGATTCGATGTTGTGGATGCTCGTACCTTCAGGGATTTCTGCAAGCGTCAGGGTATTCCCCAGTTTTATGGGGGCGGAGATGCCCGCGATTATCCTGTCCCCAACTTTTATGCCCTCGGGCGCTAGGACCAGTCGCTCCTGTCCATCGCCGTACTTCACCAGTGCGACCGGTGCGCTTCTTACCGGATCGTCCAAGATGTCTACCACCGTGGCCTCGCCCGTTTGCTCGGGTGGTGGCAGCCTGATCTCGCCGCGGCTCCGCCACGATTTCGCCCTATACGTAGGTGAGCCTTTACCGATGCGTTGAGCTCTGATTATCTTTCCCATCAGATCATCCCCAGCTTGGCCGCCACTTCGTCAGCCATGAACTCCGGCGCGAGCCGCACGTAGGCGCGCTTCCGCCCGTCAGGAGTTATCTCAACCTTCACGTTGTTCACCTTCACCTCAAAGAGAGTCTCCACAGCGCGTTTGACATCTACTCTCGTGGCGTCCTTGGCGACTACAAAGACCAGCTTGTTCTCAGACTCGATCAGCCTCACTGCCTTCTCGGTCGCCTGAGGATACAGCAATACGGCGCGTGGATCCTTCATGCGTACGGGCCTCCAGCCATTTTTTGGATTGCTCCCTTGGTCCACACAGTCAGCCGGCCAGGTGTGCCTCCAGGGGCGAGCACTTCCGCGCTGAGTTCCGTAGCTTTCACGACTTTTACGCCGGGGAGGTTCCCAGCTCCACGGCCGATACCTCTGTCCTCGCTGACGACGATTAGCAGTCCAACGGCTGACCTGTACCTTCTGCCCCTCATCTTCCCAATTCCTGCCCGCACTTTTTTGCTGTTTGCCACGCGTTCCACATCGCCCCATAGCCCGAGCTTTTGGAGCACACCTTTGACGTCGTTAGTTTTGTTTATCCCTTCGAGTTCGTCGTTCACGACCAGTGGTAGCTCAGCGATTTTGTCCAGGTTGTGTCCTCGGGAAGCGACGAGTTTTTTGTCCTTGGTTGCAGCGATTGCAGACCGCACGGCGAGACGGCGCTCCTTTCTGTTGACACGCTCGCGGAGCACCTTTTCGACTCTAGGTGGGTGCGCTCGTCTCCCGCCGACAGTATTAGGCGCGAATGCAGCTAGACCGGCGGCAGGGGACCCACCGCCTTTCACCCTGAGCACGCGTGAGACCCCAACCCCTTTCCCCAGCGTTTGCGCGGAAGTCCTCTTGCCAGCCATTTCGTCCGGTCCCCACGGTTGTAGCCTGGCAGTCTGGGCGGCCAAGACCGCGCGCTTTATCACATCCGGCCTCAGTTCCGTGTCGAAGACAGGCGGCAGTTCGATCTTTTCGATTGGCTGACCATCGAGGGAAATGACTTGGACCTTCATCTCTACGCCCCCTGTTGCGATTTAGTGCTTATGTACGTGATCGACGGTGGCGAGGTCGTGGCGCTTGGCGGTACCCTCACTGCGCGCCTCAGTTGCACGAGCCGCTTCGTTGGCCCTGGGACCGAACCCGCGATAACTGCAAAGTCCCCCTTGACAGGACCGTACCTTAGAAAACCACCGCTCGGCGTGATCTCCTTACCGTTGCTACCTAGCTTCAAAATGCGCTTGTTGAAATCCGTGCGTTGGTGATATCCCATCTGTCCAGGGCCCGGAACCGTCCACATGATCCCGTGGGGTGACCACGGACCAAGCGTTCCAACTTGGCGGCGTCCCTCGTCACTTTTCCTCGGCAAAATTTTGATCCCCCAGCGTTTGACTGGCCCTTGGAATCCCTTGCCCTTGGTTATCGCGAGCGCGTCTGAGTACTCTCCTTCCTTGAACACGTCTCCGGCCTTAACCTGCTTGCCTAGCAGACCCTTTGAGTAGTTCCATCTCTCCTCTACCGAACTCCCCCCGACGCGTATCTCGATCAGGTCTGGTTTTTTCCTGGGGAGATGAGTAGTCCAAGGTTGAGTACAAACTATCACTCGGACATCCTTGATATTGCCCTCCTTGACCCGAGCTTCGGCCCGTTCCAAGGCCTTTTGTATGTCGTATTTTTTGGGGGCAGTCATGACGCGAGAGAACTCCTTTGGAAGCTCGCTTGCCCAGACCTCAGCCCCAGTGTTCAATCCACGCTCACCCGAGTTGTAAAGGCGGACCGCGCACACGACGAGGGGCGGTGTCTCTAAAATTGTTGCGGGGACGCTTATCTCCTGGCCAGCTGTCAGGCTTCCCTTTTGGTCGTCTATCATAAAGAGCTGGATCATCCCTGCCTTGTATCCAGCGCAGCTCTGTAAACCGAGCCTAGCTTCCGCTGGCCAGGCCCGCACTTGGGCTTTCGGACGCGGTGCCCGCACCCTCGGCGAGTAGGCGAGCGAACCACGCCTTGGTCGGTGTCTTCGCTTTCCCATTCTATCCCCCTGTTAGCGCGTTCAGCAGCGCGAGCATGGTCACGAGCGCTTCCTCCGTCCTGACCGTCACAGTGCCTTGGTCTGGGACGGCGTTCACGATGGCGTCGAAGAGTTTGCCAGCATCGACGCCCTGGCGCTCGCAGATCTCGAAGAGGCCCGCATATGGACCCCCGAAAGCCACTGCCACGCTGCGAGGTTTGCCACTCTTTATCGCTTGCATAGCCTCATATAAATTTTGGCCATGCCGCGAAGTGCCGATGGAATACTCAGCTTTCATGACTTTTAAGCCCTCTGCGAGGCTTTTCGCTCGCAGGACCTCGTAACCCCAGTACTCTTTGACCTCGGCACGCGGTACCGGCGTGGCGAGTATGTGGTCGCCGGATCTTTTACCCAGTCTGAGCGTCAGCCGCTGGCCCACCCCGAGCTTCCCCCCAACCACGGCTTTTTCGGGCAAGCCGACCTCGAGCAGGCTCTGATTTTTATCGGCTTTGATGACAACTCCGTCGCGGTATACTCCGGGCTGGACTTTCTCACTCTGGAGCGGGTGGTGTGGTGTTCGTAGCGGAGGGAGCAATCCGGCGTACCAGAGTTCTTTAGCGCGGGGGAAAAGCAGCTTGCGCAGGTATTGCGGCGTTTCCATGTAACGTAAAAGTATGTTTATCAGCTCGGCCTCGGCGGTCTGGTTTTTCACATTCGGGTCTTCGTCGTTGTAAATGCAGACACTTTCAACACGAAAGATTGCCAGCGCGCGCCCCACGGACCCAACCTTCACTGTCTTCGATCTGAGGTCCGAAGCATCGGCCGCTAACGACGCTGGCAGCAGTACGGAAATGGAAGGTTTGCACGTCATGTCTCTAGCCCTTCGCGACCCCCATTGGCACAAGCCTCGCGACTTTGCGGGCTATTCCGGCCCTGTGGGATATTTCACACACCTTGTCGACATTTTTATAGCATCCCGGGGCTTCCTCGGCGATAATAGAGGTTTTCGCCGCCCGCACGATGATTCCCCTCGACTCGAGCTCCTGCTTCACCTTGTCCCCCCAGAACTGTCTTAGGGCAGCGGTCCTGCTCAGACGACGCCCGGCGCCGTGAGCGGTGGAGGCAAATGTCTCCTGCATCGCCTGCTCTGTCCCGACGAGCACGTAGCTTGCCGTACCCATGTCCCCGGGAATCAACACCGGCTGGCCGACGTCACGATACATCGCTGGCACATCAGGGTGTCCTGGCCCGAACGCCCGCGTGGCTCCCTTTCGATGTACCACGACCTTGCGCTTTTCTCCGTTGACGCGGTGCTCCTCTATTTTAGCAATGTTGTGTGCGACGTCGTAAACGATGTGCAAACCTAGGCTCTCGGCGTTGCGCCCGAAGACCTGCTCGAACGACTGCCGGACCCAGTGCACGATCATCTGGCGGTTTGTCCAAGCGTAGTTGGCCGCACACGCCATCGCTGAGAAGTATGCCTGTCCCTCCGGCGACGTGAAAGGAACGTTCACGAGCTCCCGATCGGGCAGGACTATCTTGTACTTGTGGACCGCCCGTTCCATTTCCCTCAGATAATCGGAGCAGACCTGGTGGCCCAGCCCACGGGAGCCGGTATGGATCATCAGGGTGACCTGGCCTTCGTGGTCGATGCCGAACTTGCGTGCGACCTCAGGTTCATATATTTTGTCAACGGCCTGGACCTCGAGGAAGTGGTTGCCGCTCCCCAGGCTGCCGATCTGAGGATAGCCGCGGTGCTTCGCCTCCCCGCTCACTTTTTTGGCGTCAGCGCCAGCCATGCAGCCTCCCTCTTCCAGCCGTTCCAGATCCTCTTTCCAGCCAAAGCCGTTCTCGACGGCCCAGCGCGCGCCTTTCTCGAGGACCTGATCGAGTTGAGCAGGGGTGAGCTTGACGTGACCTGTGCTTCCAAGACCAGAGGGCACGTTCTTGAATAAGGCATCAACTATCTCGCGGAGCTTTGGCGTGACGTCATTTTTCTCGAGGTCAGTGCGCAATAACCTGACTCCGCAGTTGATGTCGTACCCCACACCCCCAGGGCTGATGGCGCCTGTCTCGGCATCCGTAGCCGCAACGCCCCCAATGGGAAACCCTTAGCCCGACCGTGCTGTGCACGAAATCGAATAGCCCTGATGCCCATCGGGTAACGTTATGGAATACTTGTAGATGCCTTGCAGGAAACTAACATTCACGGCCTGCTCGAGCGTCAAATCCTTAGACATCTCGTTCAGCATTTCAGCGTCAGCGTAGATGCGGGCCGGTACTCGCATGCCGTGCCTATAGTCCTGAGGGATCTCCCAGCGTACCTCGTCAATTTGCTTTATCTTGCTTGTTTCCACCAATTTTTCACCTGAATAGTTGGGGGTACTATGTTACTAATTACCTTTTGGTCTGAAACGGATTAGATGTCGACTACCGCTTGCACCGAGCACATGTTTTTCTCTCGCTTGATCTCCATCATGTGGTAAGTCATCGCTTTCACCGCGGTCCGCCCAGGGTGCTTTTTCGGGTCGAAGCGTTCTCCCATCGCTTGGGCTTTTAATCTGTGGCCGCTCTTGGTCTTGGATATCGTGACCTTGAACTTCGACATCACCATGCCCTTGGCGTCTCGGAGGTAGACCAGCTTGTCGAGCCAGTCGTACAGCAGCGCCCCCTCGTCCTCCGCTTCCAGCTCAACGTTTACCTCCTCGCGTGGCTCGACCTTGCTCGTGTCTACCATCACCTCGAACAGGGCTAGAGCAGCGTTCTCGAAGGCTTCCGCTAGGTCCTTGCCGTACGCGCGAAAACCTATGTCGCTCGGGTGCTCGACCCAATCGAAGCGCTTCATGTCATCCTCAATCTTAAGTCGGGTTTGTGATTGTTTAAAGTTTAAGCCGTATGAGAACTGGCAGGCCGTGGAGAAAACTAATAACTCGTGGAGCCACTTTATTTTCGATGTCAGACAAGTGGTTGGCATTGGTCGCGGTTCCAATCATCATAGTTGTGGGCAGTATCTTGGCGCTGTACATCATCATACAACCAACAATGGAAGAGATGGTTCCACCCACGTTAGCAGCGTTCTTTGGCAAGTTTGACCAGAACCACGACAACGCGATCGACTTCGCCGAAGGAGAGGTCTTTTACAACTGGTGCAAGGCGAACATACAATATCGGTACGACGACGAACATCAAGCTAACCCTGTCCCTGGCGTTCCAGTGGGCGACGGTCGGCCTGGACTAGAATACTGGCAGAAACCAATTGAGACGTACGATGAAAGGAAGGGCGACTGTGAGGACATGGCGATTCTCAACGTGGCTTTCTACCGTTATTTTAACATCCAGGCTTACATTGCGACCGTCAACGCGGAAGGCGAAGAGGTCGACCACGCAGTCTGTATAGTGAAAATCGGTGTGAGCCCCCAAGAGGCCGCGGATTACCTCGGCGGGATAGTTTATTACGAGTTCGAGGATGGCTACTACATGCTGGTAGATGTTGCGTACTCCAACCAACTCGGCCTTGCAGGTTCTAGTCCAGGCGAAACCACCCAGCTGCTCGAGGCGGGGAGATTCGTCATACAGGATAGGATAACTTTGGAGACCGCTTACAAGATGAGCGGCTGATGGTGGAATTAACCTCGTAATAACAAACTGGCGCCGGGGAAGGGATTTGAACCCTTGAGGCCCAAAGGGCCACACGCTCTCAAGGCGTGCGCATTACCTGGCTTTGCTACCCCGGCACCAGAAGAACCTGATTGAGATGATGATAAAGATTTACCTGGATTCTCTGGCCCCTAAAGACCATTAGTTGATTTATAAATCCATATCAACAGTATTGAGTGGATGGAGGAAGAGAATGGCCGCTTGTGCCCAATGTGGGACCGAGGTAGCGCTTCCATATCAATGTAAATACTGTGGTGGCTACTTTTGTCCTGACCATCGTTTACCAGAAAATCATGCTTGTTCAAGACTCCCAAAAAGAGGCTGGGGTGCTAAACTAGGCGTTAAAAAGTCAGAACAAGCGATGAGAAAGGTTCGATTAAGTAGTGGAAGAATTGTAGATTTTGATAGAAACAGAATAACAAACGATATTCTCAGAAGCGTAAAGAACCAAAATGCAGCTGAAGAGCTTTCGGATAAAGTCGTGGAGGACCTTGAACAAAGGTACGCTGGAAGGATACCCACAACTAGAAACATCCACTATGCTGTTAAGAAAGTTTTATCGGAGTATCATAAGCAGCCAAAAATATCAGGTTCAAAGAAGTTTAGCAGTATTGTTCGATTGTTGAAGAGAAAAACAGTAATCATTTTCCTAGCATTTCTTGTGATGACGAGTATTTGGACTGTAACATACTCAAACTCATCCTTCGCGGCAAGGCTTGCTTATCAATGGTTCCTAATTTTAGCATCTGTGGTTTTCACATGCTTTTTCGTTTTAGGCTTCGCGTTAGTAGTAATGCCTAAACGGAGATGGGCAACAGTAGGGAGAACTGTAACAAGAACTCGTGGCAGATGGGGAAAAGTAAGTGGTGGGGAAGAGAGTGTATCAGTTTCACAAATTCCTGTTGAGCGGCCCCCCCTCTACAAATCAAAAAGATTCGTAAAATGGAGTTTAATCATTGGTAGCGTACTTGTCTTATTTGGTTTTCCATACGGGATAATGTGGCCTGAAATCTGTTCCGTAAGTGTAATAATTGGTGGCATGTGTTTAGGAATGGGTGTTGCTCTGGTAATAAGTGGTGGGAGATATTAGAGCACCTTCAATCCTGCCTTGTCATAGATTTCCTTCAGTCTCTCTGGAGAGAAGTCCGTACAGTGTCTAGCCAGGACCTACTTTGGAACTCTACCACAAGGTTTTTGTTTACGGGCAAAACAAGATTTAAGGTTGGTATGATTCTCCGTGTTATGAGTGTGTTTTGCTTTAGTCGGTGGTAGTTATGTACGCGAGATTGCCGAAAGAAAGGAT
>CAYMXQ010000027.1:3357-11389 GCA_964394495.1 Hadarchaeota archaeon (SeqCode) | reverse complement strand
GCTGGCTGGCATACTGAAGGTCAAATTCGACATGAGCGACTTGGAGGATCGGGCCAAGAAGACAGAGGATATAATCAAGAGGATCCGGAGGGAGATGGAACTCCGGGAGCAGAAGGCTAAGCATCAGGACGAGGAAGAGGCTTCGTACATCGGGTAGTACCACTTTTTTAAGTTAATGTCGTGAGGGTGGCGATGAGAAA
Organism: Hadarchaeota archaeon (SeqCode); assembly: GCA_964394495.1. Classification (GTDB taxonomy): domain Archaea; phylum Hadarchaeota; class Hadarchaeia; order Hadarchaeales; family Hadarchaeaceae; genus B75-G9. The sequence goes on along the minus strand of CAYMXQ010000027.1, from coordinate 11,189 downwards.
AGCTTTTTTGGCCACAGTGGCCGTCATCTTGATATCAGCTGTCATCATCTCCACATTTTTAATAATCGATCCTGACGGAGACGGGTTATCAAACTTTTCGGAAATCGTGGTAGGAACGGCATTCGGAAATCCTGACACCGATGGGGACGGGTTGAGCGACGGCGCGGAGGTGCATATCCATGGGACAAACCCTTTGGCCGCCGATAGCGATAATGACGGGTTGAATGACAAAATTGAGATCGAGGTCCATGGGACTGATCCGCTGGCAGCAGACAGCGACAGCGATAACCTGAGTGATGGGTCTGAGATAAACGTTTATGGTACGGATGCTCGAAATCCGGACACCGACAACGACAATCTAGATGATTGGTCCGAGCTGTTCATCTATGGAACGGATCCCTTGTCAACTGACACGGATAACGATGATATCAGCGATTTTTCGGAATCGAGTATTTACTGGACGAACCCGCTCCTTAACGACAGCGACAACGACGGACTACTCGATGGCCAAGAAATAAACGGCTGGACGATAACGGTAAATGGTTCGCCGGTTTTGGTGACTTCTGACCCCCTTTCAGTGGATTCGGATGGGGATAACCTAAACGATTGCGCTGAATACAACACTTACCTTTCTGACCCCAAGAGCGCTGATACCGATGGTGATGGATTTGGCGATTTATTAGAAGTGCTCTACAACACGAATCTTTCTGATGCGTCGAGCGCGCCAGAGATGATTGAAAACGCTCCAACATCTCCGCGCCTGTATATTGAAATAGACTACATGCCAGGTTACGCTCCAGCACCTGAGGCGATAGATTACATCAAGCGATATTTTGAGCACGATTTGGGTGTCGCGGTGGAGATAATTTATGGCGATGAAATCACAAATAGTGAACTCACTGCAATCGGCGTTTCACCTGAATCGATCAGCGGGCTAGAGCTGATCACAATAGAAGCACACTTCCACGATAACCCCGCCGCTCACCTTTACGTGTTTTATGCCGGCGAGCTTCAGGAGGAAGAAGGTGGGTTGGCCTCTCCATCTTTTGGGGTGGCCATCAACGGAAAATATTTGCCCGGGCGTATCGACCGCGAAAGAACCATCTTGCTTCACGAAATCGGGCACGCTCTCGGCCTAGAACATTCCAACGATCCAGCGAGCGCGATGCAGTCCGGACCTGTTTTCTTGGAGCCAGTTTACGCCAGTGCCTGGGGCCAGCGCAACCTCCTAGATGTCTGGTCTGTGGACGAGCCTTGGACGTGAAAAGTCAAGTTGTTATTAAGGTAGAACTCAAATCTCGGGTGGTGCCGACTTGCCAGATCTCAGAACTTATCATGCAGACCTCCACATACACAGTCACTACTCGGGTGCGACTTCGTCCAGAATGACCGTTGAGACGATTGCCCAGCAGGCCAGTCTGAAGGGTCTGGCTCTGGTCGGGACAGGTGACGTTTTTCATCCCCGCTGGTTCGATAGCATCAAAGGCGAGCTGAAGGAGGTCGCCGAGGGCACGTTTGAGCATCCACGCCATGGGACGAGGTTTGTTCTGACGGTAGAGGTGGAGGACAAGCATCGGGTGCATCATCTGCTACTCCTTCCTTCGTTGAGCGCAGTCGAGAGCGTACGGGAGGTTCTCGCGAAATGTTCGAACGACATAGACCGCGATGGCAGGGCCAGGGTCGAACTCGGCGCATCTGAGATCGTTGATGCCGCGGTGACTCACGGGTGTCTGGTCGGTCCTTGCCACGCGTTCACCCCGTGGACGAGCATGTACAAGGAGTTCGACAGCATGCGCGCCTGCTACGGCGACCGCGTCGGCGATGTAAGTTTTTTGGAGCTGGGCCTGAGCGCAGACACACACATGGCGGACCGGATCGCGGAGCTACAGGACGTCACATTTCTGTCGTGCTCTGACGCCCACTCGCCCTGGCCTGATAAGCTGGGACGGGAATTCAACCGTCTCGAGTTAGCTGAACCCACATATGCCGAGGTCGTCAAGGCGATCAGGCGGGAAGGTGGGCGGCGCATCTCCCTCAACGTCGGCTTCGACCCGCGGCTTGGGAAATATCACCGCTCCGCCTGCTCACGCTGTTACAAGCAGTTCGAACTGGAACAGACGAAAGCGCTACAGTGGCGGTGCGACAAGTGCGGCGGATGGATTAAAAAAGGCGTATGGGACCGTGTGAACGAGCTCGCTAATTATCCCGAACCAAAACACCCATCCCATCGCCCCCCTTACCTGAGGATTGCCCCGCTTGCCGAGGTCATAGCGCTGGCGCTAGGTCAACAGGACCCCCATGTGCCGGAAGTCCAGCAGACGTGGGAGAAGCTTGTGGCCCGCTTCGGCAACGAGATAGCGGTGTTGGTCGATGCGCCCCTGGAGGTGCTACACGAGTCGGTCGGGCCGAGGATAACCGCGGTTGTAAAGGCGTTCAGGGAAGGTACTCTGAATGTGGTCCCAGGTGGCGGTGGAAGATACGGACATCTAGAGATCCCAGCCGAGCTGGCCCGGACGCTCCCGCTGAAGGCCCAGCGCACGTTGATGGATTTCGAGTAGTTGCTGGATTATAAATAGCGGCGATATCTACTAATTTGGAGGTCGCGTTTAGATGAAGGTTGACCCTGATCTCTGTATGAGGTGCGGGGCATGCGTCAGCGTTTGCCCGTTCGACGCGATAGACGCCACAGACGGATACGTGCGGCCCAACGAGCGCTGCACGGATTGTGGGATATGTGATAAAATCTGTCCAGTTGGGGCGATAATAATTGCAAAAAAAGTATGACGTGGTAATTGTCGGGGCAGGTCCAGCTGGCTCCACGACGGCTTACTCAGCGGTGCGCAACGGGGCGAGCGTGCTGATGCTCGACAGACGCAGGGAGCTGGGAGTGCCGGTCCAGTGCGGCGAGGCCCTCTCCGAGGACGCACTTAAGGAGCTCGATATCAAACCAGACTCGCAGTGGGCGGTCGGACATACTAACGCGGTCAAGCTGGTCTCACCGTCTGGCATAGAGGTACGCATCTCTGAGCGGAAGGTTTCAGGTAAGGTCGGATACGTCCTCAACCGAAAGGCGTTCGACAAGTACCTGGCGATGAGAGCGGCAAAAGCCGGTGTTGACGTCATGGTGAGCACGTTCGTGGACGGCTTGATCATGGAAGACGGCAAGCCGAAGGGAGTCAAGGCGCGCGGGGTCGATGGCAGGTTCGAGGTCGCGGCAGATGTGGTCGTTGCGGCTGACGGCGTTGGCTCCAGAGCGGCGAGATGGGCCGGTGTGAAGACCACGCTGAAACCCGACGACATCGAAACATGTGCGCAGTTCCAGATGGTCGGCGTGGATTTCGAGTCACCTTCGATGTTAGAGTTCTACTTCGGGAGCAAGATAACCCCGGGAGGGTACGCCTGGGTGTTCCCGAAGGGAGAGGACATGGCGAACGTTGGTTTGGGGGTCGTAGGTGGCCGTGCCGAGCGACGTCCGATCGAGTACCTACGGGACTTTGTCGCGCGGATGCCAAGCCTCTCTAAGGGAAAAATCGTAGAGGTGAACGTGGGAGGGGTCCCGATCTGCAGCCCGATAAAGAAGACGGTGAAGGATAATTTGCTCATCGTGGGAGACGCCGCGAGGCAGGTGAATGCCCTGACAGGTGGCGGAATCGATTCAGCCATGCGCGCAGGGAACATCGCGGGGGAGGTCGCGGCTAAGGCCGTCAAGAAGGGGGACACATCCGAGAAAACGTTGAACGAGTACGATAAGAGATGGAGAGATAAGATGGGGAAGAGGCTCGAGCGCTATCTCAAGGCGAAGGAAGTGCTTTTGAGTCTGAATGACGATGATCTCGACAAGCTCGGTGAGGTCTTGAGGAAGGTCAAGTTCGACAAGATAAGCCTGACTGACATGCTTAAGACTCTGGTGAAAGCCAACCCCAAACTCTTATGGAAGCTCAAAGGCCTGATGTAGTCCGCTAGGGCGTCAACCTTTTTCTGTCGCGCGGGAACAGCACGCACTCTCGAATGTTGTTGGCACCCGTAAGGACCATTGTTAGACGATCTAACCCCAAGCCCCAACCAGCATGGGGGGGTAAACCAGTCCTAAAGTTCAAAAGGTGGGACTCGAAGCTTTCGGGGTTCAGACCCTTCTCCCTCAGTTTCTTGACGAGCAGGTCGTGCTGGTGTATACGCGTCCCACCTGAGGCCAGCTCCAGCTCCTTGTACATGAGGTCGAAGCCCTCGCTCAGCTTCGGGTCGTCCTTGTGAGGCATAGTATAAAACGGTTTTATTTTCATCGGCCAGTCCGTCACGAAGTAAGCACCACCGATGATTTCTCCAAGTTTTTTCTCCGCAGGTGTCGGCAGGTCGTCTCCCCAGGGTACTTTTACCCCGGCTTTGTCGAGCCGCTTTAGGGCATCGTCGTACGTCACGCGCAGGAACGGTTTCTTCGGCACCTCAAGTTCGTGGCCAAGCACCTTCAGCTCATCCGCGCATTTCTTCCTCACGTGGGCGAAGGTGCGGAACGTCAGCTCCTCGAGGATATCCATCACGTCATCATCGGTGGCATACGCTGCCTCGATGTCGATGGAGATTGCCTCGTTCAGGTGCCGCGGCGTGTCGTGCTCCTCGGCCCTGAATATCTGCCCGATCTCGAATACCCTCTCGAAAGCGCCAGTCAGTTCCTCCTTGTACAGCTGGGGGCTCTGGCTCAGGAATGCCTCTCGGTCGAAGTAGGAAATTGGAAATAGGGCTGCGCCGCTTTCGGTGGCTGTGGCAACGATCTTTGGCGTGTTGACCTCGATGAACCCCTGTGAGACCAGATACTCGCGGATGCACTGTAGCGCCTGATGCCGGATTTTGAATATCGCTATGGACTCCGCCCTCCTGAGGTCAAGACCGCGTGCGTCCAGTCTGGTGTCAAGGTTGGCCTTTACCCTCCCAATCGGGTCCAGAGGCAGAGGGGCGGCGGCTAGGTTCAGTATTCTTATCTCGGATGGCACGATCTCGATGCCGCGTGGCGCCTGTTTCGCCTTGACGACCTTCCCCTTTACCGCGACGGAAGACTCCTGGGTCAGGCTGTCGATCTTTGATAGGATCTCCTTGTCGGCCTTTACCTTCGGCGCCGTGATTTGGATGCGGCCACTGATATCAGATAAGACAAAAAACTTGATACCGCCGAGATCGCGTACATCTCTAACCCTTCCCATGACGATTACTTCTTTTCCGTCTAGATTGTCGGTGATTTCGCTTGATAGGTGTGTCCGACGCCATTTCCCCATGTCATCGAGTTTCATGCGAGCCCTACTCAAATGTGGTTACAATCCTTTAAAAGAAACTGGTTCGTGGGAAAAAAGGTGAAATTCTTGCCACAGACATTTTTACGACGACAAATCACGAGTCAAGCAAGATAGCTACCGCTGGAGAAAGTAAAAAAAGAAAGAGCAGCTGCTTCCAACTGCTAAATCTTCGACACGTGGAAGTTGGTAAGAGTTCTTATTGCCAGGACGATAATCGCAGCCGCCGAGTACATTGCAACGTACCCTACGATAGCGTTTACCGCGGTCCCCAATGTTGTGCTTGTCGCAGTGTCGAGGCTTGCGAATACTCCCATGTTGCTCGCCACCAACAGCGCGAGCGAAACCAACACGAGTATGTAAATCTCTTCCTCGATTTTCTTAGATGTCGTGACTAAGAACCCTATGGCCACTCCGACCAGCACAAACGCGACCGAGATCCAAGCCGCTGTTGCGCCGGTGGATGAGATGCCAAGAAAGCCGACAGCCAAGCCAGCAATCACAGCGACAATCAGACCCACTATGAACAGATACCCAGCAATATGAGATAAATCAGTCGTTCCCGCCATTTTTTTACCTCCTTTTTAGTTTTATAACACTTAGGGGGCTGTTTTTTTAAATCTTTCGGTTTAATGCCCAGTTACCTCAGCAGACGTCGGAAAATTAGGTCTATGGGTCAATAAAGTGTGATAAGTTGTAAAAAATAAAAAAAGGCGCGTGGAAAGAGTTTAGTTACCCTTTCCAAGTGCTATCTCGATTGTCGAAACATTGATCGCGCCGCGTTCGCCTTGGACCTCTTCGGTCCCAATCGCAATGTTTTTCACAGCCAGTCCCTGCAAAAAGCGATTCTTGGTAATCTCCGCAACGTCGACGGCTCTGCTGATTGCTCTGCCTCGTGCCTTCAGGGTGACGTCACCGGTACCCTGGTTGAACTGCGTTATCACTGCTAGTACGTAGTTCATCACTGGTTTTATTCCAATAAAAACCACATTATCTGCGGTTTTCTGTTTTGCTTCAGCCATTGTTTTTGTCCTCCTTTGTTTTTGTTGGTCGGATTCCCTACGAGCTACAACCAATAAATACCTTTCGATGTCCCTTAGAAGGCGATGTAAACAAGAGGCAGCGATTAAGCTTTTTAAGGTCATAGCACGTTTTTATTTTGGTCGAGGGGATTGGCATAACTCGAAGGGAGATAGACGTCAGACCAATAATCGGCGCTGCGGTCGTCTTCCTCATTTTAGGCTCGATTATATTTGGGATATACTACTTCCTGATCGCAAAACCGGCAGCGGACTCTCTTGAGACATCAAAACTTTCCGCAATGTCTCAAGTTTCCAGTTTGAACTTAATCAACACCTCGCAGGCAATTTCTGACGCTTTGACTTATTCAAGCCAAATACAGGCCGCAGGCTCGACCACCGAGGTCAGCTCGATTTTGGTCGAGGTCAGCGCGGCAATACAGCGTGAGCAGTCGCGCAAGGACCTGTTGGACAAGGCCATCGCTTCCGTGACGGGTTCGTTTTACTCCGCCTCAGGTGTGGTGGACACCCAACAGGTGGCGTCCCTGAGCACACTCCTTCAGGCACTCTTGAGCGAGATAAACAGTAAAAACACCCTGTCCGAGCTCCAGAGCTATGAAGCCTTTGGGACAATAGACGCCCAGGCTACCACGGCTTGGCAAAACTTCCTCACGAGCTTGATTTCCGGAATTCAGAACGATAACCTAGTGATGAAAAGCAACTCCTCCCAAACCAGCTGGTACTTCAAGACCAAGACCGATGCGCTGTCATATGTCGCGGAGTCCACTTGGCAAACACTGCGTAAACTAGACTTTGAGGGCACGAGCTATCTACTGGTCCCGATTTCTGATACAGTGAACAGGGCACCGACCATCACCACCGGATCACTGGTGAACATATACGTCTACGATAGGACCACCGAAAACCGGTATCTACTCACCGGAAACGCCACGATAAACAACGTGCTCTACTCGACGGATGATCTCGCCACGATAGCTTGGACCATGACCTCAGGCACTACGAGTCAAAGCTATGCCACGAACATCTGGGAGGCGTTGAAAGCCATAGCCGCCGGATCCTCCGACGCGGCATCGGTGGGGTGGCAGAACTACGCGAGCGAGGTAATGAGCAACGCTCTACAAGCCGGGGTGCTGGATTTCAGCGTGAACGCGATTTACGTGGTCAAGGTCCCGACGCAAGCGGGTGAGAGCATAGTTCAGTACGAGTTCTACCAGAGCGCCACGAAGGATGTCGTTCTGGCGCTACAGGCCACGTGAAATTTCAGACCGGCCCAAAAAATGCGAAATGTTTAAAATAGAATGTTTCATGGGGTACAGTTCATGTTCCCCTTGCAAGCCTGCCAACCGTGCAGACCATGTTCATCCTGTCGAACCTCATGCACCCCAGGCAGGTTGCGTACTCCCTCCTATGCAGAGGGTCTTGTCTCGCGCACGTTTCAGTGCCGAGGAAGTCGAACTTCACACCGGTGAAATACGGACCATCGACGAGTTTAATCGCTCCACCTATGCTGGCG
>CAYMXQ010000027.1:1741-3347 GCA_964394495.1 Hadarchaeota archaeon (SeqCode) | reverse complement strand
CTCCGAGATTTTCTCTATTCTTTCGATTTGGATCTTTCTTAACTTATTAACCACTAAACCACCCCAGTCCGAGCAGAACAAAAACTACCCATGGCGCTAATCCCCCCAGCGCCCCCGCTAGCCCCGGCGTATCAATCTCAATATGGACCGATTTAAAGGTTTACTCTGTGGGCTTTTTCTTCTCCATGACCTTCGCCACTTCCTCAAAGGCCTTGGTCGGGGCAGGCGCGAGCTTCTTCTCCAGCTCCTCCACGAACCTGCTGGCGCGCCCCGAGCTGCCACAGGTCCACGTAAATCTGGACCGATGGGGCGACGCCTTTCTCGCTCAGGCGCTGGAGGTGCTCGTCCGGGGTCAGGACGAACAGGTTGCGCCTCTTCCTCTGCGTCGGCTTGAAAGTTCTTTTAATCAGGTCTGGGTCGGCGTACACGAATACCTGCTCGTAATCGACAGGTGCCGAACCGAACTTTGCGCGAAAACCCGAGTACGCTGACAAAACGCTACCTGTTGGCAACGACGCTTCCAGTTCCTCCACCTTGTTCGGGACGAAAGTCGGCGAACATTAACTCACTTGACCCGCTAACTGTTTCCATTTTTATCGCTGGTACTACAACAAACGCAGTAATGAGGCCAATAAACAAGATCATGGCTCGCTCCATGGCCCTCAACATATTAGTTTTTAGGTCGGGATAGTTTCCTTAATTAAATTTGCCGCAAGCAATTTAAAAGCTTTAGATACGTGGTGGTTGGGTTTGTAAGCAACAATGGGCTTTCCTGTGTCGGCTGATACAAGGACTTTTTCATCGTAAGGGATTATTCCAATGGTTTTGGCCCCTAGTGTAGTCTCTATATTAGTTCTGGTTAGATATGATGTATGATGTAGTCGATCCCCTAAAGATCTTTTTCTTATTCGATTAATTATAACACGCTCTACTTTAAACCCAAGGAGTTCCACAGCTGTTTTCATTTTAAAAGCATTTTCCACTGCGATCACATCGGGAGTTGTGACAAGTAAAACCTCATCAGCTGCCTCGAGAGGCACTAAACTTTGCTGACTTAATCCAGAAGATGTATCAATGATGACATAATCATACTCTTTTTTAATTTTAGTGACAATATTTTTAAGAAGATCCAAATTTGACCTCAAGAACCCCTCTAAAGAAGTACTGCAAGGGATAATATGCGCTTTTTCCCAAATTTCATGAATTGCTTGCTTAATATCGGCTTTTCTTTTTCTGAGGAGATCATATAATGTGGGCACCTGTCCAGGGATTTCTTTCACGCCAAAAAGAGTTGCTAAATTTGGCATAGCTACATCTGCGTCTATCATCAAAACTTTTTTTCCGAACCTAGCAAGCGCGAGACCTAAATTTGCCACGATTGTAGTCTTGCCCACGCCACCTTTTCCTGAAGTCACTACATAAACTTTTGCTGCTCCCACGGTTTCACCACTTTACCAATTCCGTCTTTTCGCTATTGGGTATTAAAATTTACCCAATTTGGTGCCTAAACCAAAAAATTTAGTATTTGTATGACAAGGGTTAAAAGAAGATGTTCAATAAATAGATTAGGGAGTATTTTGAACAAGAAAAAAAAGATGGCAAAAAC
>CAYMXQ010000027.1:1478-1731 GCA_964394495.1 Hadarchaeota archaeon (SeqCode) | reverse complement strand
GTAAATTTACAAAGCTACTTTTGCCCAAAGTTAAAGCAGAAACAAAAGTTAAAAAACGTGCGATGCCTCGGTGGAGATCTGACGCTGGGTTAGAAAAACTGAAAAAGAAGGTAAAAGACGAACAACTACCAAAAAAAAATGAAGTCGAAAAACGGGAAGAACTCGCCCACGAGAAAATGAGTACGGCTGAAAAGCCCATAATCCAAATAAAAGGTTTTCCCACATACAATGCAACCGCTCATGGGCCTATCGC
>CAYMXQ010000027.1:262-1468 GCA_964394495.1 Hadarchaeota archaeon (SeqCode) | reverse complement strand
ATTAATGAACCCTTTGCATTCGCCACAATATTATTTAACCGAAAACATGACGAACAAGTTTACCATATTGTTGAACCCGCGTTGACTGAAACCGAAAAGACTTTACTGGAGCAAGTGTATGAATATCTTAATCGAACCTTGGTTCACAAGACACCATCTGCAGATAAGTCTGGTTTTCTAGCCCAAAATGTTGCTCAGGCATTTAAATTTTTAAGAGTTTCAGCCCCGCCTCAAACTGCCCATAAGATTTTGTATTATATCCATAGAATGTACATTGGATACGGTGAGATAGATCCACTCATGAAAGACCCATATATTGAAGACATTTCGTGCAACGGGCTGGGTGTTCCGCTTTTTCTGTATCATCGAAAGTATTACAATATTCCAACCACAACGGTCTTCAAAGATGAAGCCAGGCTGAACTCTTTCGTCACAACATTGGTTGAGCGATGTGGAAAAATGATTTCATTTGGAAAACCCACAGTAGACGCTACTTTGCCAGATGGTTCACGACTACAAGCAACACTTGGCAGTGAAATAACAACTCGAGGCAGCTCGTTCACTATTCGAAAATTTACCAAGGAACCATTCACACCAATACACCTCATAAAATATAACACTTATTCCCCGGAAATGCTGGCCTACCTATGGCTAGCAACAGAAAACAGAAAAAACGTTATGATAATAGGTGGGACAGCTTCTGGTAAAACCTCTACTCTGAACGCGATTGTGCAATTCATTCCACCAGCTGCTAAGATAATATCGCTCGAGGAGACTCGAGAACTCACATTTTACCAAGATAATTGGATCCCAAGCGTCACGCGAGAAACAATTGGGGGCGAAATGCCGATCACGTTATACGATCTCCTCCGCCAAGGATTGAGACAAAGGCCAGAATGCATTGTTGTTGGAGAAGTTAGGGGAAAGGAAGGACTTGTTCTCTTTCAAGCGATGAGCACAGGGCACACGTGTTATTCAACGATGCATGCGAGCACTGTACAAGAAGCGGTGAACCGCCTTGAGGGAGAACCGATTAACGTGCCTCATCAAATGTTGACGGCTTTGAATATCCTTTGCTTCCAACTTATTTCTCATTTAGGAAAAGAACGTGTCCGCCGCGTACACAGTATCTTCGAATTTGCTGGGCTTGACCCAACGACTGGCAGTATTCGAATTAACGAGATTTACAGATGGGATCCAACTAAT
>CAYMXQ010000027.1:0-252 GCA_964394495.1 Hadarchaeota archaeon (SeqCode) | reverse complement strand
AGAAAGTTGGAGACTCAGTTGTCTTGAAAGATATAATGGCCGCTCGTGGGTGGGCTCCACGGGACCTTACGAGAGAACTTGAAAATCGAGTGAAAATTCTCGAGTACCTTACCAAGCGTAACATAGGAGAATATGAACAAGTTTCACGCATAATGCGACAGTTTTATACTAACCCTGAAAAATTAATGCAACGGATAGCGTCTAAGAAATTGTCGGCGCCGTAATATCTAGGTGAGATTTTCTGAACGGATT
>CAYMXQ010000026.1:0-11474 GCA_964394495.1 Hadarchaeota archaeon (SeqCode) | reverse complement strand
CATGGGCGGAAAAGAGCAGGATTATCAAGACGCAAATCAGCCCGCTTATACAAACCACAGCAAAAACGGCGACCCTCGGGGCCAAACCGGGCGGCATCTCGCCCTCACAACATTCATCCTTTTTCATCTTCGTTACCCTCATCAGAGAGAGGTTCGCCGGTCCGTTTAAGGTTTTCCTCCGGTTTCTTCACTGTAGATTTTGCTTCACCTTCTTTTACCTCGCCTGGTTTTTCCTCCTTCCCGAGCAGCAATCCAAGTAGGGTCCGCTGGTCGATCTCCGCCCTTGCACGCCACCCGATGTAGAGCAGCCCTTCGTCGTCCTCGTCCAGATATCCCCGCCGGATGAATCGGTCGATGGTGGACTCGATGCGCCAGCGTGGGAACTTCTCCTCCAGCACCCGCTCTACCTCTTTAAGCTGGGCCTTTCCTCCCTTCGCAAGTATGTGGGCCAGAACCACGGTGAGCATCGCCATGTCGTCAATCCGCCACCCGAACGTGCGGGCTTCGGTGAGCGTCGGGTGCCCTCGGATGGTGACGAAGTAGCGATCGGATTCGGAGCCCTCCTCCTCCTCGCTCACCCGCTTTACCGTCAAACCCAGCTTCTCGAGCTCGCCGTCCAGTATTTTAACGATCTGCTCGTAGTCCCTGCCGAGCGCGCGCCTGAGCTCCCACGCCTTCGCCCCAGGCTGCATGTGGTGCCTGAACAGTATGAGTTGGGTCGCTCGAGCAAGCTTCTCCCTGAGCTCCACAACATCCCTTTCCTCAGTCATGTTTCATCCTCCTCAGCCATTCCGAACGGGAGATGGATATCGGGACAGAGAACGTTGCCACCTGCTCGAGCTTCTGTGGCTTTGGAAGCGGCTTCAGCGTGATCTCCTCCTCGAGAGGCTCGAGCTCGAGCGTCGCGTATCCGTAGCTCACAAGAAAGCTCACGAACCACGCCTTCATCACGGTCTCCTCAAAGCTCCTCTCCGAGATGAAATCCCAGTACGACATCTCTCCACGCTCCTCCGTGGCATTCTTAAGCTCCCTCCAAGCCCGGTCCAGCATTGCCGCGAAGTCTTCGTCCGACAATATCCCCATTCTGGCCAGCTCCCGGCGTGCCACTTCCCCTGTCAAGACCTCAGTCGTTTCGAGGTCCCGCCAGCGCTCGTCCAAGCTGGGCAGGTTATTCCAGTATTCCTTCGCTTCACTTATCCCGTGCGGTGAAAGGCTCTCCAAGTCGATTATCGGATGCCACGCCCGCGTCAGCACATCCGCCAGGTCTTTCGATGGAAGGGCATGTAGCTTCAACATGATCAGCAGTGGGTCCAAGTAGAGCATTGAGGACTTGGACTTAATCCACTCGCCCTGCTGGGAGACCACTTCGGCCAGCCCGAGCACGGCTTGGATGTCGAGGTAGAGCTCCTCCTGTTTTCGAATCCTCGGCAAAAGCTCCCGCAGCCTGTCGAAGAACTCACGGACCTCCACGTCGAACGGGTCCAGTCCCCGTTTCCTGACCAACTCGCAGAGATCTATTATCCTCAGCATCAGCTCTTGTCGCTCGCCCTTCATCTAAACAGCCACCTTCACATGGGAGGACCCGGCGATGTTCTGGACGGTTATCACGTTGGGCACTCCCTCCAAGTTAACTAGCCGTCCCGGAGTGATCACGATGCATTGCGCCCCCTCTCCTTTCATGAACTCTATTATCCCCCTGAAGATCGCTTCACGGTTGCGAGGGTCCAGGTGGGCCTCGAACTCGTCTATTGCGCGGATGGGTGACTGGATCCGCTGCTGGAGCGCAAGGAGGAAGCACATTATGGCGGTTGTTCGCTCACCGCCGCTCTGGGTATAAGCGTCGAGAACCTGTGGGGCAGCGCCTCTGAATCCCACGAGCAGCTCGAGCCCTGCCTCGTCTATGTCCTGGATGTTCGTGAACCTGACATCTCCCTCGGCGTTTACCTGCTTCAGGACCTCAGCGTACTTCTCCCTGACCTCACGCAGCAGCTTGCCCACCTCGTTGGTCCATCGCTGCCTCCGGAGCTCCAGCTCCTCGAGGACTCGCTTCCTGTTGGCCGCCGCAATCGCAGCTTTTGCCTCCAGTTCCTTCAGGGTGCTCTTGTAACTCAGGTACATCCGCTCGACGTCCGGCGGGACATCGGCGAGGCTCGCGAGCTGCATGTTCGTCATCTTCAGCTCGTCCAGTACTTCCTGGGTTTTACGCTCCGTTTCCACCCGCGCCCCGACCTGCTTGGCCTCGTTCTCGAGCTGCTCGAGCTCTCGCCTGGCTTTTCTGATCTCAGATTGAACTGCCGAAACATCCTTTTCGAGGAGTTCGCGTCTTAGCCCCAAGACCGCGCCTTTCACCCTAGAACTGATGTATGCCTCCCGCGTGCGTTCGTTCTCACCTTTAGTCTCGACAAGTTTCGACCTCGTCTCCTTGGCGTGCGCACCTGCCTCGCGGGACCCATCCTGAGACCGCTTGAGTTCTGCCTCCAGGTGTCTGAGCATCTCCTCCAACCCAGCTTGTTTGAGCGAGCGCAGCGACTCATGGAACCCTTCGATCAGCTTGGCCCTAGCCTCCGCCTCAGCCTGTGACCTCTCCTGCTCGATGAGCTTCTGATATGCTGAATCGAGTTCGAACTCCAGCTCCTTCAACTTCCTCTCCAGCTCTCCCTCCCTCTTCGTGTTCTCATCGAGCTCATCCACGACTCCCCGCAGCTCACCGTTCAATTCATCGAGCTTCGAGCGGAGGTTCTCAACGGCCTCTTCCTGTCTGATGCATTTGGCCCAGGCGTACTCGATCTCCAGCTCACGCTTCCTCTCCCCCAATTCTTGTTTCTTCTGGAACCGCTGGTACTCCCCCTCCCAGTAGCGCAGGGTTTCCTGGGCCTTCTCGAGCAAACTCCTGGTGGATTCCTCCTCGCTGAGGGTGTGGGAGAGCTTTTCCCTGGCCTCCAAGATCCGGTCGCGGTACTCCCGAAGCCCGACCGCCTCCTCGACGAGCTTCAGCCGCTCGCGGGAGTCTATCGCCCCGAAGATGTCGACCATGTTCTGGTGCATTATTATTAGCACGTTGTCCGGGTTGATGGAAAGCCGCCCGAGCAACCGGAGGACCTCCCCTTTCATCACCGTGCGGTTATTCACCTCGTGCCAGTACGTCCCATCGCGGTTAAGATAACGTGAGAGGACGATGGTGTCCGAGTTCACGCTGGCGATGGGCCTCTTCCCGTCCTCGGGGAAGTTGTCGAAGACCACGCTGACGCGCCCAAGGTCCTTTCCCCTGCGGACCAGGTCACTCAGCCTCCGAGAACGCTCGGTGTAGGTCTGCCCGAGGGCCACGGCCAGCCCGAGCAGTATGGAGGACTTGCCCGCTCCGTTGGGACCGCACACTAGGTTGAGCCCCGGCCTGAGGGGGATTCGAGAATATTCGTAAGACATAAAATTCTCGAGTATTATCTCCCGGATTAAGGCATTCGCAGACATAGATACCACTATAATTTATTCTCGAAACATTAAAGCCGTCATCAGTATTTAATTGCGAGGGTGTGCCGATGGTGCTGGTCGCGAAGATATTCGAGGTAAAGGAGCCACTTGAGGCCAGCACGATAGCCCGCAAGCTAAAGGACTTCGGCGAGGAGGAGCCACACGAGCATGGGGGCAAGCGCACCAAGCTCACGGCTGAGATACTGGACCTGAAGCTGGAAGGCGGCGTTTTGAGGGGGACCTTCAGCAAGGACTTCGTGCTCAGCCGCTACTACAAACGCGGACTTGTCGAGACGCTGGTCACGGAAGAGGTCCCGTTTCTGATCAAACAGTTCAAGGGACGTACTTTTCTTGTGGTGCTCGCGCCATCGAAGGCCCGCGGCGTTAAGAAACTGCTGACCAACTACGTCGCGAACAAGCTCAGCGAGATACTATTCATCAAAACCGGTGCGATCGTTGAGGTGAAAGTCACGCACGAGATCTTGAAAGAGCTACACGAATCCAACCCAAGGGCTACGAAGCTGATATGGTTTGACGATGTGGACATCCCGGACATTGGAAAGCTCGCCCTCGCGGGTTCGGGACTCGCGGATACCAAACTGTACCACGAGTACCTCAAACACGGGAAGATATGGTACGTGGTGTTCGAGGTGCAAAAACGCGGGCTCGTGGTCGGGATGGCTAGGAACTGCGTTGTGACTCTGTTCACGGGGGCCGAGTTGAAGGAGTTCGTTGATTACGTGATGAGCGAGGTTCTGCCGCTGATTTCGTGAGATTTTTGATGGTGCGGCCGGCGGGATTCGAACCCGCGTTTTAAAGTCTGTTTCTTTAGAATGAAAAATTTGATGGTGCTCACGGCAGCACGTTCTGCGGCGGGCTCGGTGTGCCATAGTCCACGGGGTTGGGTCTCTCGTAATTTAGCTCATAAATTTCCGACCACGAACTCCCTGAGCTGAAGAAATTCGATGTACCAGCTGTGCTTGCCGCCGATAATGATCCACTCCATGATTTTTCCACCCAGTATTCGATGTCCCGCACCGTGTCTTTATACGCGAGATATCTGGCTGTCACCTGCCAAGTAATCGGCTGAGTGGTCTCACTGTCGCTGTCATGGTCTGCATAATAATGCACCCTGAGTTTGTAGGTTCCATACAAAGAATTATCCACAGAATTCGGCAGAACCATCGCCTCAGTTGCATAGTAGTGCTCCGGACCGTAGCCTGTTTGATCATCTATGTCCAGATACGGATTTCCAGAGCCGTATCCTTTGTTGCCATAGTAGATGTGTCTCCCTGTAGTGGTGCCTATCGTCGGCTCCAGCACGTGGAGGTCGACGTCACTCGCATCTTGGCCCCAAGTTAGTGTGAATGTGAGCGAGGCAAGAGAAGCAGTGCTTTTTATGGTTTCTCTATGATAACCCGCCCAATTGGAAAATGTGTTCGTGGCTGTGGCGAGAACGATCACGTCATTGTTTCCCTGGAAAAGAGGAACCTCCTGCGAGAATACACCGGTTGTATTATCCACCGGCACTTCAAATTTCTGGTTGCTGACGAATATCAGGGTTGAGTTCACGGGCGCCTTTCCACCTTTGATGGTTCCGGAAATTGTGATCTTGTTTGCACTCGTGTCCCGGATGCCGTCACCATCGGTGTCCGTGGGCGTGGCACCAACTGGGTCTGTGGTAATATCGGTGAGTGTCACCGTCGGGAACAGTGTGTCGTCCTGGAATCCCTTCTCAGCTGATAAATGCAGATTAATGAATGATAAGAACGGATGAAACATCTTGTAACCGAAGTGCAGGAAAACATTATAACTAAACCCGCTGTCCGCAGCCGTGGTGCCTGACAGGTAGTTCTGTGTAAATCCTGAACCTAGCGTGAACGGAATCTGTCTTGACGAGGTTCCCGGAGCGGTCCCGGGGTGATTCGGATCGTAGATTTCAAACTTTCCTCCAGAATATTTGTAAGTGAGTATTGCATGCCCGCCGACCCAGTTGCCATTACTGACCTGTTCGTATATTCCTATGAGCTGCGGCTGACCTGTAACAACCATCCCGTGTATCCAGCTTAATGCCACATTTTCGGAGGAGGGGAGCTGTTCCTGTATCTCGTGTTTCCACGTCTGATCCCAGATATCAGACTCCGCCGTGTGTGCTCTCGTGGCGAGCTGTATTGCCGTCGCGTCGTCCCTCCACTCGTTCGGATCCCCCTCGCGATATTTTCCATGAAGTCCGGTTCCGACAAACGGCTTTATGTAGGTGTGGTAGAACTTGGCGTAACTTACCATTCCCATGCATATGCCACCAGACTCGAGGTACGAGCCGTAGTTCGTGATGTACCAGCCATCGGTGGCGGGCCGGAACCCGGTATCAACGCTGTAATCTACCCACAGCAACTCGGCGACGGTCATGCTCAGTTCAATCGCTATGAACCTTGAGAATGTCCTTGTGTAGAAAGAAATAGTGTGGTTGGTGTCGTCTTGAGAAGAGAATCCCACCGCCTCCAAAGTCCTACTGGCCTCATCGTACGCGTAGAATCTCACGGGTCCATCCCCAAGTACTAAGCTTGGGTCGTATGGTAGGGTAACCAAAACTGCTTTGTCGAAGGCTTCGGATTCATTCCAAGCGTCTGAACCATTTGTTTCTACGGTTATCATTTTACTTGCAATTGCCGCTTTTTCGGGTAACCCACCAACACTTGTAACATCTGCATAGCTTACATTGAATGAAATATTTTCATCTGTTGCGGCAGGTGGGACCTCTATCGCAAGCCCGTTGAGCGGACTTGAGACGAGGTTTACCTGTATTGTCCCGCCGTCGTGAGCAATACTTCCAGACGTTACATTTGTTTCAGTTCCCGTGGCTATCGCGACTGTTCCAACCGGGGTTCCAAAGTTCGGGGTGGGTGCAAGCGCTAACAACACAATGAGTGGAACCATGGTCGAAATTAAAATAACGACAACTATCACAATCACAAGGACCGTTTTCGACGGCATGCTCGTACCACGTCGACTCCTACATGTGCGTATAAAAACATGCTTGGTCACTGGCTCTGGCGTCTACTGTATCAGGTGCGGACATGTTTTATTAAAGCGATGGTGCGGCCGGCGGGATTCGAACCCGCGCAACAGGCTTTTCCCGATCTCTCATGGGAAGCCTGGGTCATAACCAGGCTAGACCACGGCCGCACAGAAAATACTGCCCGGTGAAAAACTAAAGCCTTTCGCGCGCGACCTCGGTGAGCTCGGTCTTTGTCAGCAGACCGACCAACTCGCCATCGAGGTTCGTCACGGGAAGGCCAGAAAGTCTCCGCTCCAGCATCGACTTCGCTGCATGCGGGAGCATCGTGTCTGTTCGGGTCGTCGTGGCAGGTTGGGTCATGATGTCGCCCACCAAGAGGTTTCGAATGCGCTCGCTCTTATAGCGATCTGGGACGACCTCCTGGAACGCCACGAGGTTCATGGCCACGTCCCTCACAGTGAGGACCCCTACGAGCTCCGCGCCCTCCATCACAGGTAGTGCGATCAGGTCCTCGTCCAGCAAGATCCTCCGAGCGTGGATGACGCGGTCGCTCGGCGAGACCGTCGTCGGGCTGGCCTGCATCACCTGCCCAACATAGATATCATCGTAGCTCACGCAGACCTTCGCGAAATCTAGCTTCGTGACCATCCCGACCAGCTTGTCCCCATCAACCACGGGGAGGCCGCTTATCTCGTGGTCGAGCATCAGCTCGGCTGCCCTCTTGGCCATGACATCCGGGGCAACTGTGATCGGGTTGGACTTCATCACGTTGGAAACGTGCATCCTACCCGAAGGCAATCGGTAGGCGTGCGAGGACCCAAACTCGCGCGCTATGTCTTTTTCGGTCACGACACCTACTATCCGGCCGTTCTGCAGCGCGACAAGGCGCGAGATTTCGTTCTTTTTCATCAGGTCTATGGCGTCGGTGAGTGGAAGGTCCTTGTCCAGTGCTATTGCAGGCGAGCTCATGATTTGGCTTACACGCATTTTCAGGCCCCCAGGTTAGCTACCCCTTTGACCAAGTCCGTCTTCGTGATGATCCCGATGAGTTTCTCCCACTCAACCACCGGCAGTCCGCTTATATCGTGCTCGATCATCAGCGCTGCTGCGTGCGCGGCATCCTCGCCGGCGTCTATGGTCATGACCTCGGAGCGCATCACGTTTTCCGCCGTCCTCGACGCCACTCGCTTCGTATACCGCGCTCTGGGCCTGTCACCGCGCTCGAGTTTCCTAGTGTACCTCACCTCACTTTTCCTTATCCCCCCTCTGGGCTGCTCCAGCTGAGCGAACGCGACATCGCTCTCGGTTATTATGCCGGCGGGTTTCTCACCTTCCACCACGACCACTCTAGCCACGCCTCGTTTCTTCATGAGTTCAGTCACGCGCATAAGCGAATGCGTACGCTCGACCGTCACCAGTTCGTGGCTCATCAGATCCCTGACCTTGAACCGTCCGGCCAGAGCGCTGGCGAAATACCGTGTGATGTCTGTCTTAGTTACAACCCCGGCGATGTTCCCCCCTTCCTGCACCACCAAACTGCCCACATTGTGCTTCAGCATGAGGGCCGTCGCGTTCCTCAGGTCCGTTCCAACCGAGACCGTGAAAACTCCCTTGTGCATAACGCGTACTAGTGGGATGTCGTCGATTGGACGCATGCGCCAGTTCGATGAACCCTCGCCCAGACGCTTGACGATGTCATGCATCGATAATATACCAACTGGCTCACCGCGGTCGAACACCACCAGATGTTTAAGCCCGTGACGCAGCATCAGTTTTTTAGCGTGGGATACAGGGTCCGTGGGCTTGGCTGCCACGACCGGCAAACTCATGACTTCGTCCACTTTCAAATCAATAACCTCAGCAGGTCGTGCTCTGTGATCATACCCACGAGTTCATCTCCTGAGACGACGGGCAAACCGCTGCAGCCCTTCTCACGCATCAGCCCGGCGACCTCGCCCACATCCGTCTCCGGCGTAACTTTCAGGACATCCTTCGTCATTATCTCCTGAATGCCGACAGACATCGCCTCGTCCATGTTCTGCGAGTGCATGTGCTCGAAATAACGCAGTATGTCAACGCTCGTCAC
Organism: Hadarchaeota archaeon (SeqCode); assembly: GCA_964394495.1. Taxonomy (GTDB): domain Archaea; phylum Hadarchaeota; class Hadarchaeia; order Hadarchaeales; family Hadarchaeaceae; genus B75-G9. The sequence goes on along the minus strand of CAYMXQ010000026.1, from coordinate 2,901 downwards.
TATTCCCGCGAGCTCCCTGCCGCGCGTCACCGGCAACCTCCTGAATCCATGATTGATCATCCTCCGCGCCGCCTCATGTATGGGGAGCGTTGGCTCGGCGCTGACGACATGGCGTGTCATGTAATAGCTCACCGGACGCCCCGTGGTGGCCGGCACGTATGAAACGAAATCCCGCTCGGAGACTATGCCGACGATCCTGCCTCCCTCATCCAAAATCGGAAGTCCACCGACGCCTTTGCTGAGGAGCAGTTTGACCACGTCCATTATGGACATGTCCGTGGTGCCGTATACGACATCTCTCGATATTATTTCCCTGACAGACTCGTTTATCGCTGCAAAGAAATTGCCCTTGAATTTCACCTGCACAATCTTGTGCTTATCCCCGCCACCGAGGAAATCTATGATGTCGCGTGTAACCAGTACTCCCATCAGCTTCTGCGTTCCAGGGTCGGTCACGGGTAACCTGCGCACATTGTGCTTCACCATTATCTCGGCTGCGTCCTTTATCCGAGTGGTCGGTGGAATCGTGACAACAGGCTTTCGCGCTAGGGGCATTATGTTACCCTCCTCTTTGTGCAGTTTCGACCCGAACTCGAGAGAGCCTCGATCGTGTGATTGGTAGTGCGAGACTCTCCTCATTCAATCACCACATGCCACTTTGATTATATCCGAACGACTCACGATACCGACGAGCTCATCCCTCGCCAAAACGGGGAGGCGACCCACACTCCGCTTGAGCATTAGCTCCCCTGCCTTCGACACCGTCATCTCCGGAGTGGCGGTTATCGCCGGTGTCCGCATGAGTGACGAGACCCGCGGCGGTGAGCGGAACCGCCCCTTATCCGATTCCTCACCGAGCCTGGCCACGCCGGAGCGGATGACGTCGGAACGCGTTATCACCCCTATCACCTCAAGCCGACGCTTTCTCCTGTCCTGGCGCACCACCGGTAGGCCGGAGCAGCGCGTTTGTTCCATGACATTCCAGACGCGGGAGATGTCGTCGTCTGGTGAACACGTGATAACCTTATGGGTCATTATCTCACCGACAGTCAGACTGGGTTTTATCGCACCCGTTATCTTTTCGAGTATGTTGTCTAACCTGACCAACCCGACCAGAGTCCTATCGGCATGGCTCTGCACGACCGGAACGTCTGAAAGTTCTAGGGCCAGCATATCCTTTGAGAGTTTTAGCAGGTCGTCTGAAGGTGTGACTATCGGCTGAGGGGGCAGCATCAACCCGGCGACGGGTATGTTCGATCGGGAAGAGGTTATGCGCATGACATTTCGGGAGGTAAGCAACCCCTCCAGCCTTCCACCGTCCACGACAGGTATGGTTTTAAAACCGCTCGACCGCATCAGGGCACGAGCGTGGGTCACCAAGTCACGCGAACTCACGAAAGTCGCAGAAAGCTGCATAATATCCCTGACGCTGGTCCGCGCAAGGATGTCCTTGCATGCCATTTCAACATCTACCCGCCCGTAGTGTCGCGACAATTCTCGCAGACCCACGTCCCATTTACTTCATGGAGACTCGTGGTCACCTCGCCGCAGACCTCACAGACGCTCTCCTCGATCTCTTCGCCTGCTGGTACCTCCGTACGGGTCACGGTTTCAGCCAGCTCTGGAGAAATGGCTGAGATGTCGCTTGTTGTGATGATGCCCACCATATTCCCATGTTCGACAACTGGCAAGCGCCTGATCTTGTTCTTCGCCATCAGCCGTGCTGCTTCAATTATGTCTGAGTCTGGACTGATCGATGTCACGGGCTTGGACATTATTTTATCCACGCGAACCTTGCTGGGTGTCAGGTCCGCGCTGACGACTTTCATGAGCAGGTCCCGTTCGGTCAAAATCCCAACCGGTTTCTTGCCAGTAACTATGACTATACTCCCCACACCACGCTCGGCCATCACCTTGGCTGCTTTCGCTACCGTGGTGTTCGGAGTCGTGGTGAGGACTTTTCTGGTCATTGCGTCCTTAATTGATACGAAGCGCTTCATTGTCCACCATTTCTCAATATCAGTAGTGATATTTAACTTTTTTAGATGGCAGATAGAGATTGAAGGGGACTACTTGAGCACCGAAATGTGGAAACTCGCGGCGGCGGAGGCCGCGGCGAAGCTTGTCCGAGACAAAATGATAGTCGGACTTGGGTCGGGGACCACAGTCGTGAAGGTAATCCAAGTTTTAGGTAAGTTGAAATCGGGAGCAATTTTCGTCCCAAGCTCATCGACAACCCAGCGCCTGGCAGGCGATCTCGGCCTTAAATTGAGCTCACTTGATGTGCACCACAAGCTGGACCTGATGATAGACGGCGCGGACGAGGTCGACCCAAATTTCAACATGGTCAAAGGACATGGCGGGGCGCACACACGGGAGAAAATCGTGGCGAGAGCTGCAAAGCGCGTGGTAATAATCGTTGATCAAACCAAGCTCGTTAAAAAGCTCGGCGAACGTGCGCCCGTACCGGTGGAAGTGCTGCCATTCACGCGCGAGTATACCATGCGAAAGCTGGCGGAGCTCGGCGGGGAGCCGAAGCTCAGGGCGAGCACGGGCGGCGCGCCATTCGTCACAGACAACGGCAACTGCATCGTGGACGTCAAGTTCCGCTCCATCCCAAAACCGGCTGAGTTGGAACTGCAGATAAACCGCGTGCCCGGCGCAATCGAGAACGGTTTGTTTGTCGATGTGGCTGACACGGTGCTTGTAGGATATGGTGGCGGCTGCAAGACGCTGCGTACTAAGAGCGACTTTTTGAAGTTCGTGCGCGCTTGAATCCGAGTAATAAAGTTTAAGGATTTTGACAGGGACGGTTTAACAGGCCGGGGTAGCTCAGCTGGTTAGAGCGCAGGACTCATAACCTCGTTGGCGGTTGTGAGTACTGATCCACGAGATGATGTG
>CAYMXQ010000025.1:0-11700 GCA_964394495.1 Hadarchaeota archaeon (SeqCode) | reverse complement strand
AAAAGCAAATATGAAAAATGAAACAGCACCAAGAGAAATGCAGAGAAATCCCGTCGTTTTCAGACAATCCCTCAAAAAGACCGTACGAAGTACTGGCAGAGAACCGCGAGCGTGGACTGCACAAGCTGCTGCTTCTCGACATCAGGGCTGAGAAGGGACAGGCGATGACCGCCAACGAAGCTATGGAGATAATGCTCGGGCTGGAGGAAAAACTGCGAAACGGTGTATTTACCCCACGCACGCTCGTAGTGGTGGTGGCACGGGCTGGTTCTGACGATGCTGTTTTGAGAGCCGATGAAGTTGAGAAACTCCGACGACTTGACTTCGGCCCCACCCCCCACGTGCTGATTGTGCCAGGCGGGCTCCACTTCGTCGAGGCCGAGGCGCTCAAGGTACTCGCGGGTGCTCCGGAGGAGGCCGTAAAATGAAATCACCCATAACGCCGGACGAGATGAGGGCGACTGAAGAACGTGCTGAGAAACTGGGAGTATCGAGACTTGTTCTGATGGAGAACGCCGGCAAGGCAGTTGCGGACTACGTTGAGACGAAGATGGGTGCTGCCGGTAGAAAGGTGGTGATAGTTGCAGGCACTGGGAACAACGGTGGGGACGGGTTCGTTGCGGCTAGGCACCTAGCAGCGTATGGGGCGCTTGTCACAGTCTTCCTGATTGGATTGGGCAAGGATATCAAGACCAAGGAAGCTTCACTGAACTGGAAGGTCGTAGAGGGGATGAAACGAAGCATCAAACTTGTACGACTTGACAGCTCTTTCATGGACAAGCTTGGACATGCTCTATCTGGAGCGAATGTCGTGGTTGATGCAATCTTCGGTACTGGGATCAAGGGGGAGCTCAAAGAGCCGCACGCTTCGGTGATTGATGCAATAAACAATAGCAAGGCGTTCAAGCTCGCGGTTGATGTTCCGTCCGGCCTGGACCCGCTCAATGGCGAGATTTGCGGCCGAGCCGTCAAAGCAGATACGACGATTACGTTTCACGCGACTAAGAAGGGGTTGCTCGCGAGAAAAGACTTGACAGGGGAGCTCGTGGTAGCGAACATAGGTATACCACCAGAAGCGAACCGGGGTTGACACGATGAGCATCGAGGCAGACCTCACTACGGAAATCAAGAAATGGTCTAAGAGATTGGATGCTTCCTTATCCGATACTGCCCCTTCGGATGAGCGAGGGACGAAGATGCTTCAAAATATCAAGGCGTACCGCGAAGACTCAAGGCACTTCTTCAAGCGCGGTGACTTGGTAAAGAGCTTCGAGTGTTTGATATGGGCTTGGGCATTACTGGAGTCGGGAAAGGAACTTGAACACTTAAGATAATCTGCATAAAAACGAAATTGTGGGCCAAGCTCTAAAATTCGTTCCAAACCGAACTGACCATAACCCCGCCAACCAGGGCCAAGAGGAAGTCAAGTATAAACAATCCGGCACTACTGACAAGGGCACCAATGTTGATGAAAGCAACGCTTAAAACAGGGATGTAGAAAAGACTTCTTACTATTTCGATGATTGCCCATACGAACATCGAGAGATTGAACCCCTTCGCGATACTGCCGAACCCTAGCAGTTTCTTATAAAGCACGGCGTACAACACCCCGAATATCACGCCACCGATTAGCCAGCCGACAAAAAGCAGGAGTGAAAATTTAAGGAGTTCTTGGGTCGACATCTGTAACGGCAGCGTCATCTTCGAGCTTTCGCTGAGGGCGTACAACGCCAAAATCAGGAAGGTGGTTATGCATCCGTAAACCATGCCTGCGACGAGGCCTGTTTTTATTCCCCTACTGATTTCAGCCATTTTATCTCCTGAAAGTTGAGTTTTGAGGTTAAATAAGTATAAATTTACCTGGTCTCGAATCAAAAACTACAACTCATGAATTTCACTTACTACACCGATGGTCGCCTGCTCAAGCAGTTTCTTTCCCAATTCCACGTCCACACGTACGCCATCTCTCTCAACTTGCCGTGCGTGACGTTCGGCCCACTCGTAGAGCTTGCGCGCCTCGCTCATCCCCACAAACCCGACCTCAGGGTGCCTTACGAAATCTACGTGCTCCTTAAGCTTCAATGGATTCGCTATCCCTATCGCTGCAGCCATGCTCAGCTCCTCCGTCCCGGCGTGAGGGCCCTCTAGGTCTATTACGGTGTTGTTGAAGACCAGGCGCATCCCCAACTCCGCCTCCACGGCCGGAAGCCGCTCGCGAAGTGGTATGTTCCCACCATGGCCGTTGACGATCACGACCGCCCTGAGTACAAGCGAACTTTTGGCATGCTGAAGGCTGGCGCGCAGCTCCTCTGAGAGCGCCTCGAGAGTGTGGTGACGCCCTGTGTCTACACCCGGCAGCTCATATGACATGTGTAAGACGCCTAGGAATTTCGCCCCGGTCCGCTTCGCTGCCTCTAACGCCACGTGGGAAGCGATCTTTGCGTCAGTGTCCGGGGGAAGGACTGCTCCGTGCCGTTCCTCATGCGAGCCCATCGCCAATACGCCGACTTCTTCAGCGCGCAACTCAGACGCTCTCCATCAGTTTCGTCATCTTGATTGCCGCTTCGACAGCACGCTTCGCGTAGTCGTTCACGCGCTCGAGCGCTTGTATGCGTGTCATCCCCGGACCAGATATGCCGAGGGTCACAGGCTTTCCGTACTCAAGCGACAAATCCATCAACTTCCGTGCGGCATGCTGCATTACTATTTCATCGTGCTCCGTCTCCCCCTCGATCACTGCCCCAAGTGTTACCACAGCATCCACGTCTTTTCTCTCCGCAAGCCTTTTCGCGGCCAGCGGGAGGTCGTATACGCCTGGGACCATTATCTCCACTGCTATCTGAGCACCCAAGAATTCCGCATGGCGCTTCGCAAATTCTCGCATCGGACCGGTGACGTCGAAATTCCATTCTGATACGACAAGGCCTAACTTCACCACAGTTTCACCTCCTTAAGGGTCCAGCGTCAGGGGCCCCCTCTCTCTGCCCCGTGCCGGCCAGTTTTGTCAGCTCTTCCGGTTTGAAGAGCAATCGGTAAACGTTGCGGGCGTGCTCCCGAGCGCGGCGGTCCGCAAGTTCGGCAAGCTCCTTCCCACTTGGAACCTCGTCCTCGTAGACAAAGACTTCAATCACATGCTTGTTCGTGAGCAACTGGGCCGTTATCAACCCAGACGAAGCCTCGTGGGCGCACTGCTTGTCGATTGGTTTCGCCCCAGGCATGCCGAACGCCATCGCCAACTCGCAGCCCTCATCGAGCAGCCGTTTCGCCTCAACCGGCAGGTCCTTTATCCCAGGGACTGTCCTGCGTTCGAACTTCACCACGCAGAGTTGTTTTAACTCGTCCATGGCTGCCTTGGCCATGTCGTGGCGGGCAAACGTCGTGTCGACCATCCCAACCCGTCTCATCGTTTTTTCCTCCCTTTGAATTCAGTCGTCACGTCAGAGCCATCCAAGATGACCAAACCATGCTTCTTCGCGTACTCGGTTGCTGCTTCTCTGGTCAGGGCACGGTTGGTTCGGGCGTCAAGCATCTCACAGATGGTCACCACAGGCGTGACCCCTGCGAGCTCCGCTAAAGCGACTGATAGCTCTGTGTGCCCCCGACGTTCGTCCAGCAACCCGTCAGCGGCACGGAGCAGCGGAACGTGACCTGGGCTCCTGAAGTTCCTCCCGAACTCCTCCAAGACCGAACCATCGAACGCCCGCGCCCCCAACCTCCCAAGTTCCTGGATGGTGAGCGCTCGGTCTGTGTCTGTTATCCCTGTGAATGTGCGGCGATGGTTTACGGCCAAAGAGAACGCCGAACGCTCGTCGTATGGGATATCGTCAGGTTTAATCTTGGCAAGTATTCCGAACTTGGGCGATGCTGCGCCGTATATCTCGGTAAGGTACGGGAGACCAAAGTTCTCCGCGATGGTTGGGTGTACGGCGACGCATATCAGACCTCCCGCATCCTGCCTCAAGGTCGCGACATGTTTAGGACAGACGAACTCGGCCGCCAGCAGCATGTCCACCTCGTTTTCACGACCATCCGAATCATGTAGAAGCACGAATTTACCCCCACTCAGGGCCTTTGTAGCTCGTTCGAGGCTCAAATCGTCACCTCCACCTGAACGAGATCACCGTCCTTCAACCTGAGGGTCCTGCGAAGGTTCTGAGGCGCTATGAGCTCCACGATATCGGTGTAGTGGCTCCGGAGCGGCAGGACTATCGCTACCTCGGATTTCCTGATCCTGGCTGGGAAGAACTTCACCGGCCCAAACGCCCGCTCCTTCGTTTCAAAACCTGGGACCTCTCTGGATGGAAGTCTAGCGAGTGTCTCCTTCAAATCCAACGAATCCTTATTTAGTTTTATGTCGAGCGTCCCGGGATACGGGATGAACCCGGCCTCTCTCTCGAACTGTCTAGCGTAGTTTGGCTGGCTCATGTAGTAGCTTCCCTCGCCAATTCCCGTGACGACCCTGCCAGACAGCGTCATCGAACGTGGCATAGGTTTGATGACTGAACCGAGCTCTTGATGAAACGCACGCAGCGCTGCTAGACCAGCCGTAGTTATACGTACGCTCTGACCGCGTGGCCCCATAGTGCGCTCGATCAGATCTTCGTTTTCTAGCTCAGCTAGCCTCCGCGCGGCCGTCTGCCGCGAAGCCCTGATACGCTTGGCCAGCCAGTCGAGCGATATCTTCAGATCCCTGCGGTTTGCGCCTTCCTTGGCCAAATGTATCAGCAGCTCCACTTGGACTGTCTTGCCCATGCAAATCCCCTATGAACAGGTATCTTCCATGTTTTTAAACCTTCTCAAAATTGTGAAGTGTCTAAAAAATGAGACAATATGGGAACATCGGATTGCAAATGGCAAAAAATGTCCCACCCCCAACAAAAGATTTAAATAACTACTTCTGCGATGACAGTAGGAGGATTTGAATGCGAGTCGCGATAAACGGTTTTGGAAGAATCGGCAGGATGTTCTATCGAGCGTCTTTGAGCAAACCAAGGAAATTCGAGTGCGTTGCAGTCAACGATTTGGCCGATATAAAGACTCTGGCACATCTGCTGAAATACGACTCCGTAATGGGCAGGCTCGACAAGGACGTCAAGGTCGAGGACGGTGCGTTGGTCATTGGTCAAGAAAAACTCAAACTCATCTCAGAGAAGGACCCGTCGAAACTCCCGTGGAAGGATATGGGGGTGGACTTGGTGATCGAGTCGACGGGTGCCTTTACGGACAGGGACAACGCGGCCAAGCACCTGCAAGCCGGCGCGAAGAAGGTCATCATATCTGCACCCGGGAAAAACGTGGACGCTACGATCGTGCCGGGGGTCAACGATGGAGTTTACGACCATGCGAAACACAACGTTATTTCGTTGGGTTCGTGCACCACAAACTGTCTGGCTCCCGTTGTGAGCGTGCTGGACGAAAAATTCGGTTTGGAAAAGGGGTTAATGACCACAACCCACGCGTACACGAACGACCAGAGGATACTCGACTTTGCGCACGAGGACCTGAGGAGAGCTAGGGCTGCGGCGGTATCTATAATACCGACCAGCACTGGCGCGGCCAAGGCCCTCGGTGAAGTCATACCAAAGGCGAAGGGGAGGATGCACGGCATAGCTCTGCGCGTGCCGGTGCCTGACGTTTCTGTTGTCGACTTAGTGGCTGTTCTTGAGAGGCCAACAACTACCGAAGATGTCAACGCGGCTTTCAGGGAAGCTGAGGCAGGGAGATTGAAGGGCATCTTAAAGTGCGTGGATGAGCCGTTGGTCTCGGTGGACTTCATCGGGGACCCACACTCCTCGCTAGTTGACACCGCCCTGACCACGGTCATCGGCGGGAATTTGGTAAAAGTAGTCTCTTGGTACGACAACGAGTGGGGTTATTCCTGCAGACTCGTTGACATGACGAACAAAATCGCAGAGCGCATGCGATGATGGGGGAAGGGGATTGAAGTTCCCCACGCTCGACGATGTTAATGTAACGGGCAAGACAGTACTTCTACGAGTCGACATCAACTCGCCCATTGACCCAAACACTGGCGAGATTCTGGATGATAACCGGATACGCGAGTGCGCCCCTACGATCAAGGAACTTGCATCCAATGGCGCCAAGGTCGTTGTGCTGGCCCACCAGGGCAGGGCTGGCGACGAGGACTTTACAACGCTTGAGAAGCACACGGTGAAACTTGGCGCTGCCGTTGGTCTGAAGGTCAACTACGTTCAGGATGTCTTCGGGCCGGCTGCGCGTGATACAATCAAGAAAATGCAACCAGGACAGGTCCTGCTGCTGGAGAACGTTCGATTTTATGCCGAGGAGGGATTGAAAGGGTCTCCCGAGGAGATGAGCAAGACCATACTCGTGAAAAAACTCGCGGAAATGGTCGACATTTACGTCAACGACGCTTTCGGCGCAGCCCACCGCTCCCAGCCATCACTGGTTGGGTTTGGTGCCGTGCTGCCCACGTACGCCGGGCGCCTCATGGAGCGGGAGCTCAAGGGGCTTGGACGCGCGCTGACCCCGGAGAGACCATGCGTATACGTGCTTGGAGGGGCAAAGTTCGATGACTCTCTAACCATAATCGAGAACGTCTTCGACAAAAACCTCGCGGACATCGTCCTGACCGGCGGATTGGTAGGGCACGCCCTTCTCGCGGCTAGCGGGAAGAATCTGGGCAATAAGAACATGGAACTTCTAACGAAGAAGGGATACGGGGATGTGGCCGAGCGGGCTAAGAAGCTGCTGGCTCAATACGGGACCAAGATAAAAATCCCTGTGGACCTCGTCGTCGACTCCCAGGGCAAACCGGTGGAAGTGAGGGTGGACCAGCTCCCGACCGACATGCCTATCGGAGACATAGGGAGCAAGACCATCCAGGAGTACGCAAAGATCTTATCTGAGGCGAAGACGGTCGTCGCCAACGGGCCGCTCGGGATGTTCGAGAAGAATGGATTCGAGCGGGGGACGTTCAAGGTCCTAGAGGCGATGGCGAACTCACGGGCATACACGATAATCGGTGGTGGGCACGTAGTCGCCGCTACCAACGCCTCAGGATTCACTAGCCGTATGAAACACGTCAGCACGGGCGGCGGCGCTTGCATAAGCTTTTTGTCCGGTGAGAAAATGCCGGTAGTTGAGATGCTGACGAAGGTGCGGGCTTGAGCCGCGTAGTCATTATCGGCAACGAATCCGCTGGTTACACGGCCGCTTCCACAGCAAGAGCCATGGACAGAAAAGCTGATATAATCGTAATCGAACGCCGCCCATACGCACTTTACCACCCCTGCGGAATTCCGTTTGCAATCGGCGGGGAGATACCAGACATCAAAGTTCTGATCGAAGACGTAAAACAGCCTAACATCGACCTCAAGTTGGGAACAGAGGCCAAGTCGATAGACTCAAGTGCCAAAACTGTTGAGGCCCGAGAGCTCAGGAGCGGAAAAACAGAAAAAATCCCTTACGACTCGCTCATCATAGCTTCTGGGAGCCTCGCATTCAGACCACCCATCGAAGGAGCGGACCTGAACGGAGTACATATGGTGAAAACTATTGAGGACGGAGAAGCCATCATAAAGGCAACGAGGAAGGCCAAACGAGCGGTGGTCGTGGGGGGAGGGGCTATAGGCGTTGAAACCTCTGCGGCCCTCAAGCGCAGAGGACTTGACGTTCTGCTTGTCGAAATGATGCCCCACCTGCTCCCCAGCATGCTCGATCAGGATATGGCCGAACTCGTCGATCAACGGCTTAAACGTGAAGGTGTTCGCGTACTGTGCTCTAAGCAGTTGAGGAAAATAAGAGGAGACAAGGATATCCGCTCAGTCGTGGTCGGGGAAGAAGAGTGCCCGGCGGATCTCGTGATTATGGCGGTAGGCGTGAAACCCGAAGTCGGGCTCGCGAAGGAAGCTGGGATAAAGCTCGGGCCTACTGGAGGAATAAAGGTCGATCGCCACCTCCGGACGAGCGCCCCCCATATTTTCGCCGCGGGGGACTGCGCGGAAACCAAGAACTACATAACGGGCGAACCGATGCTTTCGCAGTTGGCGACCACCGCGATAAGGATGGGCAAAGTCGCTGGCAAGAACGCGGTCGGCGGAAAGGCGACATTCGATGGCACATGCAACACTATCGTCACATCTGCGCGCGAGCTGATAATCGCGTCGACCGGGCTCACCTCCCGCGCCGCGAAAAATGCGGGCATCGATGTCATATCCGCTAGAGTCAGAATGCCGAACAAGCCGCCCGACTACCCTGGAGCGGGGTCGATTTATGTGAAGCTTTTAGCGGAGGGTAAGGGGCACAAGATAGTCGGAGGGCAGATCATAAGCACGGAGGGTGTGGCCGAGCGCGTGGACCTGTTGGCCCTCGCGATTCAAAAGGGCATGCGCGTGGAAGAACTCGCCGATATCGAGCACGGTTATATGCCCGCAGTTTGCCCTCCACTGGAGCCCCTGACTGTGGCCGCAGAAGCCCTTATACGGAAATTATAGACTCGGAGCCAAGAGGAGAGCATGCTTTTCATAATCGAACATCTGGAGCCGGAGCTGAGCGAATGGCTTTACATGGAGTACTCTCACGCGGCGCAGATAGTCGGGCGTGATAGGCTCCTCATAACAAACGTGAAGAAGCCGGCCGAGTCCAGAAAATTGCGTGAAATCGCGCTGGTGGAACGAAAGAGAGTCGGAGAACTTTTCGCGCAGAAAGACTTGGTGTTGCTGGACCCAGGCGCTGGGAAAATCTTGAAACATGGTGATTTGACGGACAAAAAAGCCGTAGTGATAGGGGGCATACTGGGGGAAGATCCGCCTCTCAGACGGACAGAGGAACTTTTGACGAGATATATGCCAAAGGCTCTGATGCGGAACATCGGCGAACACCAATTCGCGATAGACGGGGCGATTTACGTGGCAAAGCAGGCGAGCGATGGAAAACCTTTGAGCAAATTACCCGTACGGAACGGCCTCGAGATAAAAATCGGCAGGGGACACTCGGTGATACTTCCTTATGCTTACCCACTCGTGAATGGGAAACCGTTGATATCAGGCAAAATTATCAAGTACCTGAAGCGCCCTTGGAAGCTAGGCTCTGGGTAAAACAACGCTCAGTTCCTTCGCTATTTGCTTGATTTCCGCCCAGACCTCGTCCGCGATCGTGATGCCTTCGCGCAGCCGCTTCTCGCGAGCCTTCCGCTCCGGCTCACCCGGTATCATTATCTCCGCTACACCTGGCGCCTTTTTCGACGACTTTATCTCCTCCACGTACTCCTTGACCCTCGAGTTGAACTCCTTAGGCGAGACGAAAGCAGACGGGTTGATCGCTATCATGAAATCGCCCTTCGTGCAGAAGCCCTTCACAGGTTCAAGCGTTCCATCGACACCTTTTCCAACGCCGGCACGCACGAGCGGACCAGCCAGCAACTCGAGAACGAATGAGAGAGCATAACCTTTCGGACCACCGAACGGGCTCAACGCACCCTTTAGACCCTTGGCCGGATCTGTGGTGGATCTGCCCTCGCTATCAACCGCCCAGCCCTCTGGTATCTTCTGTCCTTTCTTCATCGCGTCCACAAGCTTTCCTCGGGCGGCGACGCTCATCGCCATGTCGAGCAGCACGGGAGGTTTTGTCGGAAATCCTATGGCGAGAGCATTTGTCCCAAGTAGAGGCTCGACACCCCCCCAGGGATGGACCAGCGCATCCGTCGTCGTGGTAACTATGCCCATCATACCCTCGCGCATCGCGAGTTCGGCATAATACCCAGCAATGCCAAAGTGGCTGGAGTTAAAAACGCCAACAGCGGCTATGCCCTGCTTCTTCGCCTTTTCAATCGCTAGCTGCATAGCGCGCGTGGCGACATAGTGCCCGAGGCCGTGCCCGCCGTCTATGAGCGCTGTGGCTGGCGTCTCCTTTACAACCTTCACTTTGGCTTTAGATTTGATTGTGCCACGCTTCAGCGCACGTATGATGTATGGCAGACGAAGTATGCCGTGCGACGCGAAACCCCGCAAGTCGCCCTCCGCAAGCACTTCCGCTGTGGCGCTCGCCTCTTCCTCGCTCGCCCCAGACTTAAGAAGCAATTTTATGATGAGTTTTGTCTCCTGCTCCAACGTAAGTATCATGTCGCTCCCAGAGTCATTTGGCGCGCGCCTTAAAGAAATTACGCCACTTGCCTGCCGCCCCGAAGCACCTTCTCCTCTCCGCCGTTGGTCTCGTCGTACACTACCCATGTCAGATTGGGCGTGACCTGGGACATCCGTCTTATCGCGGACAGCACCTGAAACCTGTCCTCATCGTCGTGTGTGCGGGTGAACCCCCAGCGGGCATCCCCCGGCTCCAAACCTTCGACGATGTCCGACTTGCGCCATAGTTTGACCCGATCCAAGAAGTTACGGCTTTCGTTGAAACGGCCTCTGATGCGACACAGTGTTTGAAGCTCCTCGGTACCAACGGCTTCGATGGTCTGATAGTGGACCAGCCTCACCTCTCCCGTCGGGGTTTTGGGTGGAGGTTACTTATAAGGGAACAAATCAACCCTTTCGCCGCTCAAAGGCTCGCCATCCGCGCTACGCGCCGACGATCTCCTTCAGCTTGTCCCCGAGCGTCTTCCCAGCGCAGTCCCAGCAGATGAAGCTCGCTTTAGTCTCACCTGGTCTGACGAACTTGACATAGGTGGCGTCGTAGCTCATCAGCTGGATGTTCTTGCCACACAGCTTGCATTTGGGTCCTTTCGTCCGCATGTGAATCAGAATAAACTAACGCTCAAAATTAATAGCTTACGCGCAGTGGGTTAGGGACTTCCATAAAGAACCCCATCCAAACACGCTAAGCCAACGCCTCTGTTCGGTCTTTTAGCTCCCGAAGCGCATCCTCTGGCGCTATTCCCTCTGAGACCCTTCGGATAAATTTATCTACTACTTCCATACGCTTCTTTTGAACCTTGGCCGTTTTCCTTGCGTTTTCACTGTTCAGGGGCGTATTGCACTTGGCGCAGAAGCGCGCCATGGGCGAGTTTACAGTCCTACACCACGGGCACGTTATCGGTTGTAGCTGGACTTTGGATATTTCTGGAGACACGCCCCAGTATTCCTTGATCTTCTTAGTCAGGTCGTCTTGGTCGGGGTGCTGGTAAACGCTTGGCATCTTGCTTTTACCGCTCCAGTTGAACTTCCGGCACATGAGCGGCGGGGTCAGGTACAGCGAGCTATGGGTCGCGCTGGTGTGCCAAATCAAAATCTGCTAGTTTTTATTCACCTACGGGAGTACTGTATAAAGTTGATACCCCACAGACAACGCATGTAAGAAAAATCGCGAGATGAACCGATGCCGAATCGACGTGATCTGAACCTGCTGACGGAAGAATTCCTAGCCGGGCTGGGCGAGGCGGTACCACAGTCGTTCGTTCCCTCACCTTTCCAGTCAAAAGCCCTCAGCTCGGTGATGGAGCGTGACACCGTCGTGGTCGCCCCCACCGGGAGCGGCAAGACCTGGATAGCCGAGCGTGCGATTGCGAAGTTCCTGGAGCGAGGCAATCGGTGCTGGTACACGACCCCTCTCAAGGCCCTCAGCAACCAGAAGTACGACAGGTTCAGGGGGCTCTTCGGCGAAGGAAACGTCGGGCTGCTCACGGGGGAGCGGCGCGAGAACCCGCGTGCGCCCCTCGTCGTGGCGACCACCGAGATCCTCCGCAATTCTCTGTACGGTGGGGATGCGGACGTT
>CAYMXQ010000024.1:0-11832 GCA_964394495.1 Hadarchaeota archaeon (SeqCode) | reverse complement strand
CGCTTCGAACGAGCTTATCACGTCCAGTTTTTGGCCCCTCCACTCGCCGGGGAGCATCGGGCCGCCTGTGACCATTATGGACGGGATGTTCACTCTCGCCATGGCCATCAGCATGCCTGGCACGATCTTATCACAACTTGCTACTCCTACCACAGCATCGAATCTGTGCGCCTCGAGCATCAGCTCCACACTGTCGGCGATGACTTCTCGAGAAGGTAGTGAGAAACACATACCTGGGGTGCCCATAGCTAGCCCATCGCAGATCCCGATGGTGTTGAACTCAAACGGGGTGCCGCCAGCTTCGCGGATCCCTGCGGCCACATCTGCCGCCAGCTCTCTGAGGTGCAGGTGGCCTGGCACGATGTTGTTGTATGAGTTGGCGATGGCGATGAATGGACGCTTGATGTCAGCATCGGTTAGACCATCGGCCTTCAAAAGAGCGCGTCTTGGAAGACTTTCGAGCCCAGCGACTACCTCTCGGCTTCGAAGCTTCATCGGTCCTTCCTCCGAGAAGGCTTCCTTTATGGGATATATTTAATTTGTGATAGTTAGAAGAAAATCACTTTTCTATTCCGGCCCACTTCCGGAGTTCCTTCCCGACTTTCTCTACTTGATGAGCCTTGCCTGCGTCCCGCATTTTTTTCAGGTTGGGGATTCCCTTCTGAGCCTCGGCGACCCACTCCTTTGCGAAAGCGCCGCTCTGCACGTCCTTGAGTATCTTCTTCATGGTGTTCCTCGCTTTCTCATCTATGATCGTCGGGCCCCGCGTCCGCCCGCCGTACTCGGCAGTGTTGCTCACCGCGGCCCACATGCCCTCTATCCCATGCTCGTAGACCAGGTCCACGATCAACTTCAACTCATTCAGGCACTCGAAGTATGCCACCTCTGGCTGGTATCCTTCTTTGACGAGGGTTTCGAACCCAGCCTTTATCAGCTCTGAGACACCCCCGCACAGGACCACCTGTTCGCCGAAGAGGTCCGTCTCAACCTCCTCCTTGAATGTAGTCTCGACGACGCCTATCCTCGTGAGGCCGACTCCCTTCGCCATAGCCAGCGCGATTTCTCTAGCATGTCCGCTCGCGTCCTGCCGCACGGCGAGAATTCCCGGTGTCCCTGAGCCCTGCTTGTACATCCTACGTAGGAGCGCTCCCGGGGCCTTTGGCGCGATCATTATCACGTCCACTTCTTTCGGAGGCACTATCTGCTTAAAGTGGATGTTGAACCCGTGGCTGAAACAGAGAGCCTTGCCTCGTTTCATGTGTGGTGCTATGTGCTCGCTGTAGACTTTTGCCTGGTACTCGTCAGGAATAAGCACGTGTACTATGTCAGCGCGTCTCGCGGCCTCAGCGATGTCATATACCTCGAACCCGTCCTTTACCGCCTGGTCGTAGCTAGGATCCTTAACGCTCCCGATTATCACCTTACAACCAGAGTCGCGGAGGTTGTTGGCCTGCGCCTGGCCTTGGTTACCGTAGCCGATTATCGCGATAGTTTTCCCTTTCAGCGGGCTCATGTCCGCGTCCTTGTCGTAGTAAACTTTCGCCATATCAATCCTCTCAAGTTGTTTCTCGTGATATAAGAACCTGTCCCGATCGGGCGACTTCCTTCAGCACATCTGGTCCCAAAGCCTTGACCACATTTTCAATTTCCTCATGTACCCCACAGAGTTCCGCTATCAAAACCCCGCCTTTAGACTCGACGACTCGTCCCCCCGCCTTCTCCACCTGCTGCACCACCTGCCACATTTCCTCATCATCGAGCTTCTTCGTCTTGAGCAGCGCCACTTCCCGCACGATGCTCTTCTCCGGATCGATTACCTCCACATCGACGATCGGCTCGGAGCGCATCAGCACCCTGCGCATGAGTTCCGCCATGCGGTCGTCCGCCTTGAACATCAGTATGATGCGCGCCAGCCCGGTTGGTTCGATGCCAACAGTGATGGAGTCAAGGTTGATCTGACGGCGGGTAAAGTCGCGCGATATTCTCATCATGACTCCAGGGACGTTTTGACAGAGCACGGAGAAGATTCTAATTTTCATCTCGTCCACCTACGTCAGTATCGGCTCGTCCAGCTTCCCACCTGCTGGCACCATCGGCAGCACATGCTCGTCCGGGTCGATAGGTATGTCGAGCACCGCAGGCTTGCCGCAGCGCAGGGCCTCACGCAGTTTTGGACCGATTTCGTCGCTCGGTCTCCCCATGCACCGTAAGCCTCAGCCAGCTTCACGAAGTCCGGGGACTTGCCAAGTTTGACAGCTGACCTCCTCTTCTGGTAGAAAAGGTCCTGCCATTGCTTCACCATACCCAGATAGCCGTTGTTGAAGATACATGAAACGACGTTGATTTTGTTCTCAACGACGGTGGCGAGCTCCTGCGAATTCATCAAAAAGCTCCCGTCTCCGGCTATGTTTACTACGTCGCAATTCGGGCGCGCTACCTTCGCCCCCATGGCGGCAGGGAAGCCGAACCCCATCGTGCCCAAGCCGCCCGAGGAGATGAAATGCCTCGGTTTCTTAGCCTGGTAGAAGTGCGCCGCCCACATCTGGCACTGCCCGACCTCCGTGACGACTATCGCATCGCCGCTGAGCACCCCCATTATCTCCTTCATCACGCGCTGTGGTTTGATCGGGACCTCATCGTAGTCCATGCGCGGGGTAAGCTCCTCGCGTAGCTTTTCTATCTTCCTGAGCCATTCGCCCGTCCTGCCACGCTTCACCCTGGCGCGGAGCCCCTTGACGATCGCCGCGAGCGAGCGCTTTGCGTCACCAACAATTGGCAGGTCCACGCGCACGATCTTACCGATCTCCACGGGGTCGATGTCGATGTGGATGATCTTGGCCCTGGAAGCAAAGTGTCGGATGTCACCAGTCGCGCGGTCGCTGAACCTCACCCCTACCCCCAACAGTACGTCGCACTCTGTGACCGCGAGGTTCGCAGTCATCCTGCCGTGCATCCCGAGCATCCCGAGCGAGAGAGGATGGTCCTCTGGGATCGTCCCCTTGCCTAACAGCGACGTGGTAACTGGTGCCCCCAGTAACTCCGCCAACTCGAAAAGCTCAGCGGACGCCTCGGACCACACGACGCCTCCGCCCGCGTAGATGACCGGCTGTTCTGCGTTGGCCAGCATATCGACAGCTTTCCCCACGTCTTCCGAGCTTGGGTCCAATTTCAGAACTTTTTCGTACTTGATGGTGGCGGGAATCTTCAGGTCCGCCTTGCTCACCTGCACGTCCTTCGGCAGGTCGATGTGGACTGGGCCCGGCCTGCCTGTCGTCGCAGTCTTGAACGCGAGCCTGACCACTCCTGGGAGTTCTTCAACCTTGCGTATGATGAAGTTGTGCTTTGTTATCGGGAGCATGATGCTGAGCATGTCGGCCTCTTGGAAGGCATCCGAACCGAGCATGGCGTTTGGCATCTGGCCGGAGACTGCTATGACTGGAGAGCTGTCCATGTACGCGTTCAGAATCCCGGTCGTCAGGTTGGTCGCCCCCGGCCCCGATGTCGTCATGCACACGCCTGGCTTTCCCAGAGCGCGGGCGTAGCCGTCCGCTGCGTGGGCTGCGCCTTGCTCGTGTCTTGTGAGGATGTGTTGGATTTCGTGTTCGTCGTAGAGAGCATCATATACCGGAATTATCGCGCCTCCCGGGATGCCGAAGATATGCTTCACTCCCTCGGCCTTGAGCGCCTCGAACAGCGCCTTAGAACCCGTCATCTCGACCATTTAATCACGGCATAAAATTATGCTTTTTCGTGCTTAATAACCTCATTCGCTCTGAAGCCTGGCAAGGACTGAAAATCTGAACTTTTTACGTCCGTCCCGCGTTTGCCCGATCAACTTCTTTGTCGCCTTTACTTCTGCCCCAAAATTCGACTTGAGCAGCGACGCCATTTGCCTCGCCAGGTTAGCTGGGTTAACGTAGAAATCCAGGCCCTCTTTCAGCTCCTCGATTTGCGACACGAAAGCCTTCTTGTCTCGTTTGCTGGCATCATCCGCGAACTGTTCGAGCACCGCCCTGATCTCTGAGCGTTTCTTCTTGCCGGACTCACCTCTCACCTGTAAGATGGCCTCGTGGTGGCGGGCGCTTTTCAGGCTACATACATCGCACGTTCTTCGTTTAAGCTTGAAAGTGATGCGTGCCTCGTCGGTACTTGGCACGGTTTGAAATTCGTGGACTTTTCCGCTTGCCTTCACTTCGATCACACCCTCCTTCAGCCTCGGCAGGATCGAGAGGGCGACGTTGGGTGCCTCTTGAGGGCGGAGAAGTTTCGTCCCGTGCGGAGAGAGGTCAGTAATCCGGATGGCGGAAAGCGCTGTGGCTCGGGCCGCCTCCGATATTGCGTCCCCCTCGCCGGCCTGGTGCCATTTATTTCCGAGCATGTGGGCCCCGCACCGCCCGCAGACCACGACCTCAAGCTGCGCTGGCGCTCTTAGCAGGCGATTCTCATCCGCGAAGCACCGCTGGCAGAGCCCCTTTATCAGAGGGCCATGCTCCACCTCGAGCGCGCCGCATCTGTAGCAAAAACGCTTCATAACATCATACTTGTTTTTTACCCAACGGCTTAAACTCACCACTCGAGTCACATGCTTATTTCTGGTAGTCGGCGATAGGGTTAAATTGCCTGTGCACGGTGGAAATCAGGGGAATGAACACATGGAGCTTGAGGTCATGAAGAAGGAAAGCGACATTTTGCATATAAAGATAACGGGGGAGAACCACACCCTCTGCAACCTATTGCGCACCCAGCTGCAGAAGGACGAAGATGTGGCGTCGGCGTCTTACGTCATAGAGCACCCCCTCACCGAACCTCCGAAAATTTACGTGGAGACGAAAAAAGGCAAGTCACCCAAGCGTGCTCTCACGGGTGCGGCGGATCAGATAGCGGAGCAGCTCGAGGACCTGCGCAAGCAGCTCCAGAAGGCCCTTAAGAAATAATGGCCAAGCTCTTTTGGTGCCTGGTTGCGGAAAGTCAAGTTCTGGCAGGTAAAACCAGAGATAAGGATTTTGGGAGTGGACGACGGACCGTTTGAGCCGGAGTCCGTGGGCGAGGTCCCTCTCGTCGGAGCAGTGCTCAGGGGAGGGCGGTGGCTGGATGGCGTGTTGAGGACCCACATAGAGAAGGACGGGACTGATGTGACAGATAAGTTAGTCGAGATGGTCAACAGGAGCCGTCACCGCGGACAGCTCAGGGTCCTGATGGTGGATGGTGTGACGTTCGCAGGTTTCAACGTTTTGGATGTGAAGAAGGTCTACAGGAAGACGGGCCTGCCCGTCATAGTGATTTCGCGCGAGCTTCCGGACATGGGGGACATCCGCAAGGCGATCAAGCACCTGCCTGGATGGCGGGGTAGGTGGAAGCTGATGGAGAATGTTGGTAGGTTTTACCAAGTTAGGACCAAGAGCCGCGGGTCACCGATACAAATGCAGTTCGTCGGGATAAGGCAAGCTGACGCCGAGAGCGTGGTCAAGCTGAGTTCGACGAGGAGCCTCATACCCGAGCCGCTGAGAGTCGCGCACCTGATAGCCACTGCGATGGTGCGGGGGGAGAGCTACGGCAAGGCGTAAGTCGAGGTCAAAGGTCGGGCGTTTCGCGGCGAGGACGAAAAATCTCACGCTCAGGTTTCTCGGGCACAGTCTGGTCAAGGACGTAATCGGTTTGCTGTTGCTGGCAGGTTTCTTTTACTTCACATTTGCGGGCATCATGACGCTAGCGTTTAGGACGGATTCCTTCTGGATGGCCGTGATCTCTCCGAGTATGGTGCACGATGGGGAGGGATGGCGCGAGTACTATACAGACCGAGGATACGACCCATCAAAGTTCCCTCTGCAGGGAGGATTTGAACGCGGGGACCTACTCATCGTCCAGGGAGTCAACTCGTTCTCCGAGATAGCGGTCGGGGACGTTATAATAGTGGACATGGGCCCAGGCGTTATTCCGCTCGTACACCGTGTCGCGGCTATCTGGGAGGAAGACGGGACGGCACGCATCATGACAAAGGGCGACGCCAACGCAGGGACGTTGTCGGTTGAGAGGTCAATCAAACCCGAACAGCTGCTCGGCAAGGTGGTATTCGTGGTCCCGAAGATGGGTTTCATCTCGCTGTGGTCACAGGGGCAGTGATGTAGTGAGACGGACTCCTTTTTTGGCAGCTGATATCATCGTCCGCTGCAGAGGAGGAATCGTCCTAGTCAAACGAAAGAACAATCCGTACAAGGGAAAATGGGTGCTGCCGGGGGGGTTTGTGCGCTACGGTGAGAAAGTGGAGCTTGCGGCGGTGCGTGAGGCGAGAGAGGAGACCGGATTGAAAGTCAAATTACAGCGGCTGGCTGGCGTTTACTCCGATCCGGAACGAGACCCTAGGGGCCATGTCGTCAGCGTATGTTTCTTGGCGCGACCAGTGGGCGGAAAGCTGATAGCAGCGAGTGACGCCGACGATGCCAAGGTATTCAAAAAAATTCCATGGGAGAAGCTTGCGTTTGACCATGAGAAGATTTTAAGGGATGCAGGGTTCAGGTGAGCACATGCAATTTTGTCCTAAATGCGGGAAGTTGATGTTGCCCAAAAAGAAAGAGAGTGGCGTTGTCATGGTGTGCGACTCTTGCGGCCACACAGAAAAATTGGATAAGATGGAGGGGTACACGGTCGTCAAGAAGTCGGAGCGCGGGGAGGGAGTAGTGGTCATCGAAGAGGGAGCAGGACGGACGCTACCGACCACGCGGACCAGTTGCCCCAGTTGTGATCACGATGTCGCGTATTGGTGGCTGAGGCAGACTCGGGCCGGGGATGAGCCATCGACACGCTTTTACCGATGCGTGAAGTGTGGAAAGGTATGGAGAGAGTACAGTTAGGGGGCTCCGAGATGGAGAGGACCAGGATCAGGGTTGGGCCGGCCCGCCCGAGAAAAATCTCAGAAATAAAACTAAGCGACGATCGAGTCAGGGTGGTGGGAGTAGTGGTGGACAAAAAGGAGGCGGAGTTCACGTTGGATGATGGCTCTGGGCACCTGACGGTAATTTTTGACGACCCATCGTTGGCAGAGGGCGTCGCCGTGGGTTCAAAGGTGAGGATATTCGGGACACCGCTCAGCGTCTCCGGAACCAACGAGCTTCATGCGGAGATAGTACAGAGGGTCGATGGATTAGACCTCAAACTTTACGAGGATGTGAGAAGCGAGGTACAAAAACTGGAGAGAGAAATCAGAGGGGATTAGTTGACGATCAGCATCAGGATGGCAGACTCAAAAGTCTGGAAGACGTGTATCGGGATGATAGCCAACCTCATCGAAGAGGCGGCATTCAAGTTCACTCCCGATGGGATAAAGATGAGGGCGATGGATCCTTCCCACATCGCGCTCGTGGACCTGGAGCTGCCCGCGGCCGCGTTCGCGGAGTACAATATCAAGCAGCCCACTGTCTTAGGAATCAACCTCCTCGAGATGAGCAAGATAGTGGGGAGAGGCAAGGCCGAGGACGAGCTGACCATCGAGGTGGACGAGAAGCAGAGCCGGATGAGCCTCACATTCAAGGGCGCCTCTACGCGGAAATTGAGCCTCCCGCTCATCGATACTCGCGAGGTCGAGCTGCAGGAACCGAAGCTCCAGTTCACCGCAACGGCGGAGGTCCTTGCCGGCGTCGTCCAGGATGGCCTCAAAGACGCGGAGATATATGGTGACAACGTCAGGGTCGAGCTGAGCGAGGATGGGCTCCTCGTCTCAGCCGAAAGCGACAAGGGCGAAAACGAGCTCAAGGTCAGCAAAGGCGACAAAGCCCTGACGAAGCTAAACGTGAGGGGATCAGCCCAGGCGATGTACAGCATAAAGTACCTCATTAACATGACGAAGGCCGCCGGCTCTACAGATGCCATAACGGTAAACTTGGGCCCGAACCTCCCAATCCAGCTAGACGTCCCGGTCGCAGATGGGAAGGGAAGGCTCAGGTTTTTGTTGGCGCCGAGGATAGAAAGCGATTAATCTCAACGATTAAATGCGATGGCGTGGAATTATCCCATAACGTATCTTCGGTGGGGGCTGGGCTTTGTTTCCTTCTGAGTACTTGGCAGTATTGGACCTGTTTGCGGACGAGGCGAAGAAAATCGTCGAGGCATCGCCTCCAATCGACAATATGCCGCGGGAGATTGTCGAGCGAGCGATAAGTCGAGTCAGATGGGTGGACAAGGACATGTTGGTCGAACATGACCTCGAGAGCATCCGGGCCGAGGTGCTTTCTTTCTATCTGATGTGCCAGGGAGTAGCCTCGGTCTCTTATCCGTACTCGCGCGAGGTCCGTCTGGTGAGCGATGCCACGCGCAATGCGGTCAGGTACCGCATGTACGACCTCTTCAGACGAGGGCACGGAGAGCTGTGCATGAGCGCCGTCCAGCGTTCAATAAAAATCGTGGAGCTTGGTGACGTGGACGGGGCTAGGCTTGGTGGAGTCGAGATCCCGCGCGATGATCTATACAAGTTGCGCGACCAGGAGCTGGAGGCGGACGGAGTTGAGACGGTTGATGACCGCGCCCTCCCCCAGTATCTGCCTAGGTACGCGGCGCGGTGGGTGGAACTGGCTCCACTGCTCAGGCGCAGGCGTTTGGAGCTCACGAAGCTGTATCTGGTGAATGGATGGGCAGTGCTCACGCTGCGGGACCTGTGGGATTTTTACGCGAATTTCATCGGGGTCAAGGCCGAGGATTACGTGCAGTCGGTATACGAACGCATGATGGAGTCCGGGGCCCGCCCGCAGAAGGTCTTTGCCGAGGTCGGGGAGCGGATCTCATCGCTCCTGCCAAAGGAGATCGAGTTCCGTGAGAGGTTCGCGCGGGTGCCACCTAGGAAACTCAACCCTGAATACTTCCCGCCCTGCATCAAATTGGCGTTGAACGGGGTTGGAGCGGGTCTGAGAAACTATGCGATAATAATGATGCTGACCCCATTCTTATCGTACACGAGGGTCGCGCCGTCCGGGAGGGTCGCCACGCGCATGGCGGACTTCATAGACGACATCTCGATAGTGCGGGATGAGATTGCGCCGTTGATCTTCGAGGCGGCCGAACGATGCAACCCACCTCTCTTCCAAGACCAACCGCAGGAGAAGACGAGCATTTTTTACCACATGGGGCTTGGGATGACCACCGAACCAACGCTCGGGGACTCGGGGAAGTCGAAGTGGTACCTGATGCCCAACTGCGCGAAGATCCAGAGGGAGGCACCGTCACTTTGTAACCCGGATGAGCTATGCCGCAAGATAAAGAACCCGATCACTTACTATTTCAGAAAACGGTCCGAGAGCTTCAGAGCGGGTACGGGTGGTTGAGATGAAGATGCGCATGGCTACACCTGAAGAGAGGAAAAAGTTCTACGCGGAGGAGTGGGACAGACGCGAGATCCCAGACTTCGTCTTAAACACGCTCTCCATGAGGGAGTTCGGCTTCGACATGGACGGCACCGGCCCGAGCAACCGTTACAACCAGTTCATGACGGTCGAGCGTCTGGGCGATTTCATGCGGAACAGGGCCCCCTACTCAGCCTTCGCCAGCGTGGCTTTGTACGAACGGCCGTCTGCTCGAGACGGCTGGCTGAAGTCCGAGCTTGCCCTCGACATAGACGCCAAGGACCTGCCGTTCAAGGCATGTGGGTGTCCGCAAGGCAGCGTCTGCGATATGTGCATAGATGGGGCTCGCAGGGTGGCGATACAGTTCGCCGAGACGTTGGCCGGGGATCTGGGACTGCGCGATATCCACTTCGTGTACTCCGGCCGGGGCTTTCACGTTCGTGTCACCGACGAGGCGGTGATGGGGTTCGAGCAGGCCGAGCGGGCTCAGGTAATCGATTACTTCACCGGTAGTGTGATACCAACGGACGTCACGGTGGCGCTAGGCTATTCCAAAGTGTTCCGTGAGCGTGTAGCAAGGACATTCGACGCGCTTGGCGAGCAGAGCTTGTTGGATGCTAAGATGCGTAAGTCGCTCGCCCAGAAACTGGTCGCGGAGAAGGCGCGCGTCGTCGAGATGATTCGTATGGGGAGATTCGATGAGGTCTCCAGTTTCGAGGGGATGGGGGCGAAGACGTTCAGGCGGCTCCTGGAGTTCATGGCCCGGGCGAACGCCATGTTCACGGATGGAAAGGTCACGATCGATACCAAGCGCATCCTCCGTCTTCCGTCCAGCCTGCACTCCGGCGTGAGCATGAAATGTATTTTAGTGCGTGACATCGAACGGTTTAAACTGGAGGATGCGGTCCCGAAGTTCGTGCTTGAGGGTGATGTACAATGAAAGACTTCTCGCTCGAGGAAATTGTGAAGCTGTACCGTGATGAGATAAACTCCCGGGAAATGGTCGACCTCCCCGATGACTTTTACCAGAACATCGCCAGACACATCTCACAGTTGAACTTTGAGATCAAGCGTGGCGATGGTCTGAGGCAGGAACTACTCAAAGAGGAGCTCAGGAATGTCGCGCTGATGGTCCAGAAGATCCACCTCACCCGTGTCATCAAAGCGATCGACAGGGTAACTCAGGACCGATTGCCTGGCCAGTTGATGGAGCGCGAGCGTTACGCGTTCAGTGAGATACGCCAGAGCCTCGAAAAACTTCAAGCCGACCTCGTCCAGCCAGCGATATCCGGTGAGGTGGATGTCCCCGTGCCTCCAGAGCTTACGAATGTTCTACTGATGATGCTTGTGGATGTCCCGGAGATACCAGGCGTCGACATGCGCAGCTATGGCCCGTTTGTGAAGGGAGAGATTGCGAGCATCCCGGCGAAGAACGCAGATCTCATGGTCAGGCACGGAGCCGCCAGAAAAGTCGCGGTAAAGCTCTAGCGGCGATACCTTTTTTGAGGAGTAGCACCGAAGTTTGCGGGGTAATGATATGCTGATACCTAAGAAAATTCGGACCTACTGTCCGCACTGTAGGAAGCACACACAGCACAAAGTCTCCCAGCTGAAGAAGCGCGCTGCGCGAAAGCTCAGCTGGGGTCAGCGCCAGTTCGCCCGCGTCATGGCGGGTTACGGCAGCCAGCCTAGGTCGGAACAGAAAAAGTTCTCGAAGACGTCGAAGAAAGTCGTCCTGATGCTGAAATGCGACGTGTGCGGCAAATCCCAACCACGCCGCGGCTTTAGAAGCAAGGGCGTGAAATTCGGGGAGTGATTCGATGGACGGGAAGAAAAAGCCTAAATTCATCATGGTGCGGTGCAACGAGTGCAACAGCGAGCAGCCGGTCTACAGTCACGCAAGCACGGTTGTGAGATGCCGGACTTGCAGCAAGACCCTCGCCGTTCCACGCGGGGGAAAAGCCGAGGTCAAAGGAGTCATAATAGGCCCGGCGGAGTAGGGGATCTATTTGGTCAGACGCCGGTCCCAGTGGCCGTCCGTGGACGAGCTCGTTATATGTACTGTGAAGAAGGTCTTCCCTCAGGGCGCTTTCCTGACTCTTGATGAGTACGGGGACAAGGAGGGGATGGTCCACATATCCGAGGTGGCGTCTGGTTGGATCAGAAATATCCGGGACCATGTCCGCGAGAACCAGAAGGCGGTTTGCCGGGTGCTCGATGTCGACTCGGACCGGAAGAAGGCCGACCTCTCGATAAGGAGGGTCAAGGACGGCGAGCGGAGGTGGAAAGCGCAGCGGATCAAGCTGGAGCAGAGGGCGGAGAAACTGCTGGAGATCGCGGCAGGCAAGCTCGGAAAGAGTCTTGATCAGGCGTACGAGGAGGCCGGGTTCGCCCTGCAGGAAAAGTTCGGTGACATTTACCTGGCCCTCGAATCCGCCGCGAAAAGCAAGGATGGCATCGCAGGCATTGTTGATGACAGCTGGGCGCAGGTGTTGAACGAGGTCGC
>CAYMXQ010000023.1:6707-12078 GCA_964394495.1 Hadarchaeota archaeon (SeqCode) | reverse complement strand
GGCGCCTACCAACGATAGAAGTTAGTTATCTTACGTTAAAACACTATATTAAACTGGGAGCGGACATGACGACCTGGGCGATAATACCGGTTAAGCACCTGAGCAAGGCTAAGTCGAGCCTGGACGAAACACTCAACCCGGAGCAGCGGCAGCAACTCGTGCTCGCGATGCTCGCCGACGTCATCAACGCGGTGAAACAGGTGCCCATCTCAGGTGTCGCCGTGGTTTCACCAGATGAAAAAGTGCTCGATTTCGCCCGTCAGCACGGAGCAACTGATATACTCGAGCCAGGACTTGAGCTGAACGAGGCACTTGAGCTGGCAATCGAAAACGTGGTGGCTCATGGGGCAACCTCCGTGCTCATAATCCCGAGCGACCTGCCGCTTCTGAAGAGTACAGATGTCGAGAACTTGACCGCGATGGCCACGGCGCGGCGCGACGTCGTGATAGCACCTTCCAAGGCCAACGGCACAAATGCGCTCCTCTTACGCCCGCCAGATGTCATCAACTTGAGGTTCGGCGGTGAGAGCTTCCCGCTGCATATTAAGGAAGCTGTTCAAGCAGGAGTGAAGCCACGCATCTACCGCTCACAGACCGTCGCCATTGACATTGACGGGCCAGAGGACCTAGTCAGGATCGAAACGCTGGGACTTGGCACATATACGCACGACTTTTTGCTATCATTGCGACAAAAGTAGCCCGTACTTGATGCTGAAATACGTGCCTAAGGCCAAGAGCACAGCGACGCAAAACAGAGGGAGGGCGCGATGGCCCTTTACCCCTAGCATTTTCTTCCCTCTTGCGACCGAGAAGGAAACAAATGAGAACCAGCTGAGGTCGGCTAGGAAGTGGCCAATAAGCCATAGGGCAACGCCGGCCAGCGAGGCAACCAGAAAGGCCTCCATCAATGTCGCAGCCCCGATTGTGGCCCACCAGAATATAACTGTGGGGTTCAGTACGCTGCTGAATAACACGCCGCCCAATAGCGGATGGTACTTGGTCCCGGCTATGCTCCTTGGCTTAGAGCTCTGCCTGAGCTTGGAGATGCCGCTGACCCCCAAAATTATAAGCAGAATTCCCCCAGCCAACCCAAGCACGACCTGAAACGCTTGGCTGCTCAGAACAACCCCCAACCCAAAGCTGATCAGCGCGAGCACGACCAGCTCTACAAGGACGTGTCCAGCGACCATAATGGGTCCGGTCCGAGCCCCATACGTGGAGGACTTTGCGACGGTGTAAGCCAGCAGCGGACCAGGGATGAGCGCTCCAGAGAGGGCGATGAAGAACCCGATCGGCAACTGGAGAAGTACTTGCATCATTTTGTCCCTCGCTGAACTGTTTGGAGTAAAGGTTTAAAACGGAGTGGTTCAAGTAGAGAAGAGGTCTGACAATGGAGCAAACGAAGTTCATGCTCGACGAAAACGAGATCCCGAAGGCCTGGTACAACATACAAGCAGACCTTCTGACTCCACTCGACCCTCCGCTCAATCCGGCGACAAAAGAGCCGATTGGTCCGGAAGCCCTGGCGCGGATTTTTCCCATGGAGCTTATCAAGCAAGAGGTCAGCCGCGAGGGCTGGATCCCGATACCCGAGGAAGTCCGGGATATATACCGGCTGTGGCGTCCGACTCCTCTTCATCGCGCTCGGAGATTGGAGAAAGCTTTGAAGACTCCTGCTAAAATTTACTACAAGTGGGAAGGGGTCAGCCCGCCCGGCAGCCACAAGCCGAACACGGCTGTCGCTCAAGCCTACTACAACATGAAGGAAGGCGTTACGCGGCTAACAACTGAAACAGGTGCGGGGCAGTGGGGCAGCGCGCTTGCTTTCGGCACGATGTTGTTCGGTCTAAAGTGCAGGATTTACATGGTCAAGGTGAGCTACGAGCAGAAGCCCTACCGTCGTATCATGATGGAGACATGGGGGGCGGAGTGCATACCGAGCCCGAGCGAGCACACTCAATACGGGAAGAAGGTTCTGAAGGAGGACCCGAAGTGCACCGGCAGTCTGGGAATCGCCATATCCGAAGCAATAGAGGACGCGGTGACTCACGATGATACAAAGTACTCCCTCGGGAGCGTGCTCAACCATGTTCTACTTCACCAAACAGTTGTCGGGCTCGAGGCGAAAAAACAGATGGAGCTCGCGGGAGAGTACCCGGATATCATATTCGGCTGTGTAGGGGGAGGGAGTAATTTCTCAGGTTTGGTGTTTCCGTTCATGGCTGACAAGCTGAATGGTAAGAAGAAAGATTTGCGAGCCGTCTCGTGCGAGCCGAAGGCGTGCCCGACTCTAACGAAGGGGCACTACATGTACGATTTTGGTGACACAGCGGCGACGACCCCGCTGCTCAAGATGTACACGCTGGGCCACACCTATATTCCTCCACCCATCCACGCGGGCGGTCTCCGTTACCACGGCGATGCCCCGTTGCTCAGTAAGCTAACCCACGACGGGTACATGGAGGCCGCGGCCTACCACCAGAACGAGGTCTTCAAGGCCGCACAGACATTCGCAGAGGCTGAAGGGTTCATAGTAGCACCCGAGACCGCGCACGCCATAAAAGGCGTCGTGGACGAAGCATTGAGATGCAAGAAGAGCGGGGAGGAGAAGGTGATCCTATTCAACTGCAGCGGGCACGGAGACTTCGACCTATCGTCCTGGGATGCGTTCCTGCGCGGCAAACTCACCGATTACGAATACCCTGCAGAGTTGGTGAAGAAGGCCCTGGCCAAAGTTCCGAAAGTGTAGAGGCGAAGACATGCCGTTGGCTTTCGTGTTGATAGACGCGCATGCGGGAAAGGTCCGTGAAATAATCAACGGGCTGAAAAAGATTCCCGGCGTTGTGGAGGCGTATGGTGTCACAGGGCCGCACGACATCGTGGTGAAGATTAACCTTGAAAGATTCGAGGAGATAGCGGAAACGGTGAGCCACAAGATTCACAAGCTAGAGGGGGTAAAGAATACTCTGACCATGTTTACATTCGAGAGGATCTCCTAGACTAAAAACCAGGAACTTTATGGATGGGCACGTCAGTCCGCCCATCAATCATATCATCGACATGCTCAGACGATGTCTGACATCATTCGTGCCGTTTCTATCTCTACGCAGTGAAATAATAACTTTTTGTAGTTCCAGATCAATCCGCAAAAAGCGCGTTCATGATTATGTCGGGCTTGAACTCCACCAAGTCGTCATAGCTCTGTCCCGTACCTAGAAAGAGGATTGGCTTGCCAGTCACATGGGTTATGGACAGAGCTGCCCCTCCGCGAGAGTCCGCATCCATCTTGCACAGGATCGAGCCGGTTATGCCGACTGCTTGGTCGAATGTCCTTGCCTGCTCAACGGCGTCGTTCCCTGTGAGTGCATCCCCCACGAATATTATCATGTCAGGCTTGGCGACGCGCACGATTTTTTTCATCTCGTCCATCAGGTTGACCTCTGTCTGCATACGCCCGGCGGTATCTACCAGTACGACGTCGATTCCACGGGCTTTCGAGTGAGTTATCGCATCGTATGCTACTGCTGCTGCATCAGACCCGCGGCGCTGCTTGATTATGTCGACTCCCACGCGTTCGGCATGGATTTCCAGCTGTTCTATGCCAGCGGCCCTGAAAGTATCGGCAGCGGCTAAAACGACCTTGTACCCATGGCCCATCAGGTACCGCGCCATCTTTGCGATAGTTGTCGTCTTCCCAGTGCCGTTTATCCCGACTAAAACAATCACGGCGGGTTCCCCCTTGGCACGCTTCGCATCTATGATCTTAATCATGTTCACCTCTTTCTCCGTCTTCAGGACATCCAAGATCGCGTCTCGGAGCACCTCGTCCGCGACTTTCTTCGGGTCCTCCCTGAGCCCAAGCTTTCGCCCGACTAGCCCGGCCTTGACCCGCTGGATGACGTGGTCTGCGACTGGAACCGCGACATCGCTCTCGAGCAGACCCACCTGAAGGTCCCAGAGCACATCCTCGACGTCACCGGATGAGAGTTCCTTTCGGACGATGCGTTTCACGGCCCTCCTAAGCCCTATTTTTGGTTTTTTATAAGGGAGGGTCTTTGGTTCGGCTTTGGGTATCTTATGTTCAACCTTTTTAGGCGGTGCTTTAGGTAAGGCCTCAGGTTCAACTTCAGGAAAAACCTCGGCCGGTGCCTCTGGCATGACCTCTGGCTCAGCTTCGAGCAGTTCTTCTTGTAACGGCTCGGACGCGACCTTTTTGGTGATGCGCTCTTTGATGTCTTTGAGTTTTTTCTTCAGCTTATCGAACATCTGTCGTAGCCCCTCAGCCCTCGGGCTCCGCCCTCGCCTTCTTCATCATCCCCTCTGCTTCAGGTCTCAGCGACTCTATGCGCTCCTCCAGCCGCCCCAGTTCCTCACGCGCTTGTCCTATTGCTCGCTCGATCTCAGCCGTGCGCTCCTCGAGGGATTTTATCGCGTCGTCGGCCGTGTGCTCAGCTGCCACATCCGCACCGAGCCCAATTATCACATTGTCTGAGCGTGTTATCTTGGCGTTGATGAAAGAGTCCGAACCGACCGGGACCAGTATCTCCGTATCCGGTTTTAGATCCTTGATGGACTTGATCGCGCCGACCGTCATCGAGAGCTCAGCGTGCGACGTCGCGAGCATGGAGATGTTATGTCGCAGCGCTTCAACGGCCACCTGATGTTCGTTGAGCTGGGCGATGATGCTCCGCAGACGCTCCTGCTCCTCATTCGTCAGACGCTCCATCTCATCACTCCAACATCGCCAAGACTCTCAGGTCCGTCACATCCTCAGGTTTTATCTCGGCTATTTCAACTATATTGATTTGGTTCCGTTTGAGCCTGTTCCTGCTGCCGAACTCTGAGTAGACCCGCTCGAGCGCTTGCTCCTTCGAGAGCGCTAGCATCTCCCGCGTGAATCTCTGGCGGTACAGTCCCTGTCTGAACCGCCCGCTGATTCGGTAAATCTGCATCATTCCACCTCAGATGAACCCCAATGCGCTCTCGATGCGACCGAGCTCCGGCCCGGTCGTCGTCATTCCCACTACGGCGCCGTTCGAGTTTGCCGCCATGCATAGTCCTACGAACTTTACTCCTCCGCATGCCGTCCCCACCTCGGCTGGTACGCCCAGCACCCTCTCCACGAGCTTCAGTTCCTCCTCCGACACGTCGGGATGCAAAAGCGCCCCCCGGTTTGTCGCGACACCAGCTGCACCCACATTTTTTATTCCTGCGACTGTCCCGTGCTCGACTGGGACGCCTAGTTTTTCGCTTACCATCTTCATTGTCTCGTCTGGGATGTCTGAGTTTGCGATTGCGCCGTGGTCATTCGCCAAGAAGATGTTTCCGAACGCCGTGAATTTGCCCGGCACATGTCCTACATCAACGCCCA
>CAYMXQ010000023.1:5538-6697 GCA_964394495.1 Hadarchaeota archaeon (SeqCode) | reverse complement strand
GACCGCTGACGCCGAAAAGGTCGGAGCAGACCAGGCCTTTGGAGTTACCCGCCGCCAATATCCCGATCAGGGGACTCCCGTCCATGTCGCCCTTCACGACTGGCACCCCCAGAGCGTCCCGTACCTCCCGCTCCCGAAAGTGGAACTGCGCGGGAAACAGCGCAACTTTGTCCGTGCACATAGAGAATACCCCCAAATACGGAATCCTGTTGAAACCCATCCTGACGATCGCCATGCCCTAACCTCTATCACTCTGCGAGAGAGGCCTCCACAGACCCATCGTCCTGCTTTACTGCCTTCACCCTTACCTTAGATGGAGGGTGTTTGGCGCCGCGTTCCCAGATTTTGCTGTTCAGCTTGAGGTCTATTTTTATCTCGTCCGACTTCATGTGCTTTTTCAGGAACTCGCGGACAATTTTCGCTGCCCTCTTAGCCCTCTTCGGGTGTGGGGCCTGTTTGGCATCCCGCAATGGAATGACGTATATTCGCTCCTCCGGCATCCTACCACCTAAGGTTTGACGCGCTGCCTGCGCCAGCTCCTCCGCTTCGCGTGTGTGCGGATTTTTCCTTTTGTCTTTGCCATGACCCAGACTGGTGCCCTCCTGGTGAGCTTCGCGGCCCTACCCAGTCTTCGCTTCAAAGCTGCTGGCTTGTTTCGTGCCATTCAAATCCTCTTTATCTTTATTTCGCGCTTTCGCGCCTGCAACTTGTTCAGGATGGCCCTGAGCTGGGTGTCCGTGATCTTCGAACCGAGCCTGCCGGACTGTGCGAGCTGGATCAGCTGGATTTCTAGTTGCTCGGCGAATTCCGGCTTGGCTGCGCGGACGTTCGCGAGCCTGCTACGGGCCTCAGGCGTCAGGATCTGCTGGATCGCGGCCCGCTTTTGTATCTCGTACCGCTGCCTCAACTCTACCTGGCGCTGCTGTTCGTGGCCCCGCGAGACTGCGCGGCCGTCGACGTCCTTGTCTCGCTTTAAGCGGAAAGCCTGTCCAAATGAGCGTTTCCCAGCCGCCGGTTCCCCAACTCCCCGATCCGACAGTCGTGGCCGAGACCCTGACTACTCTTATGCAGAACGCCGCGAGCGCGGTTCGCACCACCATGGGCCAGGCCGAAACCCCCCAACCGCTGCCGTATGACCCGGCGACGCTGACCCGGGCGG
>CAYMXQ010000023.1:5147-5528 GCA_964394495.1 Hadarchaeota archaeon (SeqCode) | reverse complement strand
CAACTCTACCTGGCGCTGCTGCTCCTGGGCCTGCGTCTGGAACTCCAGCATCTTCCGCCTGCGCAGCTCTTCAAGCTCTTCGTCTCCCTCCACCTGATCACCCCTTCACTTGCTCTGCGACACGCTCGAGCAATTCGGCGCTCTTCTTGGTCAGCTTTCGCCCCCTGCGCTCGGCTTTGGTCACGAGCCCGGCTTTCTCCAGCTGCTGAAGAGATGTTCTGATTACCTTGCCGCCGGCCCTTCGGAAGTGCTCCGGGGCCTGCCCCCTGTGCTGCCTCCCCCCGTAGTGAGTGCGGAGCCTCGAAATGCCTACTGGGCCGTCGAAGTATATCCTCCTCAGGAGCGAAGCCGCACGTACGTACCACCAGTCGGGTTGTTCCG
>CAYMXQ010000023.1:3851-5108 GCA_964394495.1 Hadarchaeota archaeon (SeqCode) | reverse complement strand
TTACCAGCTGAGACTTCTCTGACCGACATTTTATCCACCTTTTTAGTCCTCTAATCATCTGGAGGTATCGATATTAACACTTTCTCCCCGCTTAATTTGAAAGTTTTATCCCCGTGTTGATGTTAGCGGGCGGGGTACTAGGACCATGGGAGAGTTCGGAAGTATTTAATAACGCGGAGCAAGGTATCTCTGGAGGAATTAAATGAAAATTGGACAAAAGGGAATGTCTACATCTGCAATAGTGGCGATAGTGGTTACAGTTGTTGTCGTTGTTGTAGTGGTTTCAGTCGCGGCCGTCCTCCTGATTAAACCAGGGGGAGGAGTCGGAAGTTTACCATTGTACGCTGGGGCCACGAAATCCGAGGGCGCTAGCCTAGGCGGCACCAGCAGCTTTTTGAAAGCAGGGGTTGGTAGGGAGAACTCTGGGAGCATCTCCGACGAGCCACAAGGCTTGGACGACGAGCTATACGTCGCTCCCGCGACCACGACATCTGTCAGCGAAGTGATGAACTGGTACAAGACGAACATGGCCAGCCAGGGTTGGACGTTGGTGTACGAAGAGAGTTACAGCTACAATTACATGAGCTTCAGCATGTCTTGGGGTCTGCTCTACTTTGACAAGGGAGACCGGTCCGCTGCGGTCGTCGTGGCAGAATACCAGGGCGAGATATACTTTGCACTTGTGGAGGGACCAGACTCGATATTCGACCCGTGGATGGACTACGCCGGCTACGAGTGGGAGGAGCCGAGCGGAGGAACTCCGGGCGGCGGAGGCATCGGATCGGCGACGAGCTTGAGCTTCAGGGTAGATGGCAGTGTAC
This sequence comes from Hadarchaeota archaeon (SeqCode), assembly GCA_964394495.1. Lineage (GTDB taxonomy): Archaea > Hadarchaeota > Hadarchaeia > Hadarchaeales > Hadarchaeaceae > B75-G9. The sequence continues at coordinate 4,287 of CAYMXQ010000023.1, read as the reverse complement.
AGGGAACATCGTTTAGCTATACATTCAAAGTGAAGGACATTGGATCGTCTGGGCTGAAGATGAGAATCGAAGGGACAGCCATGGGCCAGAACGTCGTCACCATAGTAAACGGTGCCTTGCATCAGGCGTGGATGTCTGCCGCTGGTCAGTGGACCGACATGTCGAGTTATTTCGATACATATTGGGACGAATGGAGCACATCAGTTGAGGGATACCAAACGGGCCTATCTGACTGGACCGGTGGGACATGGACGTCTCCAGATGGGACGATAACGATCTCCGACATCCAAGTGAACCCGGTGCTCGCTGACTCTCTGTTCCAGCCCTGAGGACACGGCAAAAACGCACGGAGGGGCGAAAGCAACAAGCCCCTCTTTCATTTATTTTCTATTTTGGGTTTGTAGGGTAACCTTTCCACTCTGCCGCACCTCAAGCA
>CAYMXQ010000023.1:813-3841 GCA_964394495.1 Hadarchaeota archaeon (SeqCode) | reverse complement strand
CCGCACCCGGCAGCTGACGCCGGGCATCCAGAACGATAGGCACTTCCTGCAAAACTTTCGCTTGAGGTGTGATGGAAGCTTGACGTTGTACCTCGTCTTGAGTTTCCACGCCAGCCGCACGTATCGGTCAGAGAGTTCTGGATGCTGTTTGAACTCAGTCTCGGCTAGCTCGAACAGGCGCTCCACTCGCTCCGCGGCGATCTTTTTGAATTCGGCTGAGCTGCGACGATTCCGACGGTGCGGCATGTCTTACCTCCTGAGGCGAAAATCTTGTATGTTGAATGTCTCCTCATACGCGTAAATGGCCCGCGCGACAACCGTCGGGGCGCAGAGGAGCTCAGGATCTATGCACACCAACTCATCCGAGAGCCCGCTGACATCTGAGAGAAAGTCGCCGTGCGGGAACCCTCCGACTATCACGCACACCTCGTCCTCCTTCGAGAGCCCGCCGAAAACATCCTTCCAGGGTTTTTTCTCCCCCTTATCGCTGAAAGTTATGGTTTTTTTCGGCTTCAAACGTTCGATAAGTGCACCTAGCGAGGCATCCTCGAGGCGAAGCAGTGGTTTCTCTGGGGGCGCAGTGCCAGTTAGGAAGAGGTGCTCGATCAGCCCCTCAAACCGGTACGACATCTTCGGCAGACGAACTGAAGGGTCTATGTTGATGAGCTTGTTGTGCCGCGTGTGGACGTATGTCCTCAGCAGCCCCTCCCGATTTAGCGGGGCGTCGAGCGCTAGCAGCATGCAGGTGTGGGCTATATCTGGCCTCCCTCTACGGTCGGCGTCTGGCAGGCCGCGCATCGCAGGGTAGTGCAGGCTCGAGTTCAGAAGAATTTCGGTTGGGTGCCTCCCCCGACGTCGCGCTTGCCACTGAAACGCACGGTGTGAGGCTATTTCTCGCGGCACCTGCTCTAGCTCTGCGTCCGCTATTATGAGATGAAGCATATCACCAAACCAATTCAGCGGATAGATATTATTAGCGTGTGCATCTAACAGGAAGGAGGGGCGCTTTTGGAGCTTAATCTGTACGATCAGAACGGTCCATTGGAACCGAGACGCTACTCATCGGGTAAGGCCCAGACAGACCTGATTGAGGAAATCATCGAGGCTTTCGACGACAATGACATCGTCTTTCTGAGGGCGACCGTCGGGAGCGGTAAGTCCGTCATAGGCATCAGGACCATCCTCGAGTTCGGGAGGGGCGTGGTGTCCGTCCCGACTAAAGTGCTTTCCGACCAGTACGCCGCCAGCTACGAGAAGGACAAGTACTTCCTGAAAGGCGACGGGTCGCACGCCAAGATGGGGATACTGAAGGGCCGTAGGAACTTTAGGTGCATGTACAGCGCCGAGAAGGGAAGGGAGTCTTCGTGTGCCGGAAGCACTTTCCCATGCACCAGGCCTCTGAGCAAAGAAGCAGGGGAGCGCAGGGTCGACGCAATCAAGCAGTGCCCCTACTGGGGTTTCATATTCCAGAGCGGCTGGGCGAGCTCGATAAAGGACGCAGTGAAACTGCCTTACGAGGGAATCCTGGGGAAGTGGGTCTGGTGCAAAAAAGGCGAGTGCCCCTACTGGAAGCAGTTCCAGGCCTACGTTTCCTCCGATGCGCTGGTGATGAACTCCATGAAGTGGGCGGCTGAGGTCTGCATCGGCAGGTTGCCCCGCATGCCAATCACCATAATCGATGAGGCCGACGAATGGTTGGACTCGCTCGCCGTGAAGCTAGTGCTGACACAGAAGAGGATGGACTGGGTGCAGGGGAAAATCGAACGGGAAGAGGAGCTGAGCGAAAAATTACGCGAGAAGTGGGCGGGGGCCATCGGCGGAAAAGAGGGCCCGCTGGAGATGGCCGAATTTCTGGCCGAGGTGCTGGAAGAGATAGATGAGACATCCGGCGAGTTGTACTGGAAATTGAAGTCGCTGTTGGAGCACAGGGACCATGTGGAGTGGGAAATTAGAGAAAATAGCATCACGTACTTCATCCCAGACCCAAAAATAGTCCTGAAACGGCTCATTGACCGCGTCGGTGGCAAGTGGCTGCTCATGAGCGCGACAGTACAGAGCGAGAAAGTGCTGGAGGAAGTCTTCGGTATAACGCCGACGTTCGTCGAGGGGGAGACGGGATTTCCCGGAGTTCTCGTCCAGAGGAGGCTCGGGAAGGAGGAAGCCGTGAACTATCGGAAGTGGGCGGACGAGAAGTTCAGGAAAAAGTACTGGCGCATGCTTTCAATGATGATGCGGAAGGCCAAACGCCCTGGGTTCATACCCGTACATGCGTTCAAGTACCTGCCACCGAAGCTCGGAGAGACTATACAAGCGGACAGTTCTGAGATCCACGAGCACCGAGGATTCACCATCACCACCAAGATGGATAGAGGGGCAGACCTCAAGGGGATGAGGAGCATAATAGTAACGAAGTTCCCGTACCCTGAGCGTGGAGACCCCTTGCTGAGGGGTATGGAGCGACGCCTTGGAGAAAAATCATTTTGGGAGTACTACAGGGACATAGCAGGCAGGTGCTTCGTCCAGCAGCTCGGAAGGGTGCTCCGCTCAGAAAAAGATGTGGTGGACTTCTGGAGCCCAGACCTAGCGTGTCACGAAGGGCTTTGTCTTTGGAAGGGAGACACGCGAGATAAAGCGGCTAGTAAGGTTGAGCACTGATGTTTCCACTGAAGGACGAAAACCCAACCAAACGCAGGCCGGTCGTCACCTACGCCCTCATCATAATAAACACGGCTGTATTCGTCGGGACGCTCGTCATAGGCAGCTTCGACCAGACTATCCTAGAATTCGGGATGAAACCGGGGGAGGTTTTGGCAGGGCAACAGCTCCACACCCTGTTCACATCGATGTTTTTACATGGGGGAGTTTTTCATATCTTGTTCAATATGTGGTACCTCTGGATCTTCGGAGATAATGTAGAAGACAGATTTGGTCATATCAGGTATATTCTTTTTTATATAATCGCCGGGGTTAGCGCGGCAGTAATGCAAACAATAATATTCCCAGAATCGACGGCTCCAATGGTTGGTGC
>CAYMXQ010000023.1:0-803 GCA_964394495.1 Hadarchaeota archaeon (SeqCode) | reverse complement strand
TATGTGGTACCTCTGGATCTTCGGCGATAACATCGAAGACGTGCTGGGGAGAGGCAAATTCATCCTGTTCTACCTAGGCGCTGGGCTCGCGGCCGGCTTCGCGCAAGCCCTTTCTGATCCGGGCTCAATGGTCCCAGCAATCGGGGCCTCTGGAGCGATCGCGGGGGTACTTGGGGCTTACATGGTACTATATCCATGGGCAAAGGTACGCACAGCCCTCGTTTTATTCTACTTCATTCACCTAACTACAATTCCTGCCATCGCAATGATTGGCGCATGGTTTGTGTTGCAGGTGGTCTCGGCATCCGTGACATGGATTTCAGGGGTATCCTCAGGGGTAGCTTACTTGGCGCACATCGGGGGGTTCATCGCAGGGATACTCCTGATTCTGCCGGTGTGGTTCAAACTCAGGAAGCGTAAGCGGACTAGGTATGGCTACACGATAAGATACAATATTAGTTGAAATGCGATGGTGTGGCAGGCGAGCATTCTGAGAACTTAGGCCTTAGTTTTTTATTCCCACGGCTGAGGCCACATGTACCCCTCACATCAATCGGCTTCGTCTATTAAGTGCGGGAGAAAAGGTACACACTACCACCCGTGTTTCCGGCTACTATGTAGTTCCCGTCCGACGAGATAGAAACTTCCTCAAGATAATTGACATAACGGCTCGTCTTGTAGCTCCAAAGTGGAGTGTTATCGGTGCGGGAGAAGAGGTAGACCCTGTAATTATAACACCCCGCAGCTATGTAGCTCCCGTCTGATGAGATAGAGACCGATCCAATACTACCCCCATGGTAGCT
>CAYMXQ010000022.1:0-12196 GCA_964394495.1 Hadarchaeota archaeon (SeqCode) | reverse complement strand
AACGGATGCCACGATATTCTGAACCTTGACTTTTGGCTCCGTTTTCACCTTTATGTGTGCCGCCCTGAGCTTTCTGGTCAGCTTCCTTATTGCCTGGTTAGCATCGTTCATGCTCCTAGCGCCGACGCAGTTCATCTTCCCCGATGAGAAGATCAAAAAAGATGCTCGAGGGTGTTCGGATTTATATACAACGCCAGGAAAGCGCTCCGGATTATAGACTGTGCCATCTAGTGACCTGGTCAACTTCTCAAGGTTGAACTCTGTGTCCTCGTATGTGACCGAGAGCACGATATTTTGGATTTTAGTTTGTATCCCCATCATTTCCTACCCCATCAATTAGTTGGTATGTTGTACTTGCCCATTTTGGTTACACTATCTCCTTCGCAGTCAACGCGACCAACCGGCTCATCTCACTTTTGACCGCCATAAGCAACCAAGGACGTTGGGATGAAAAAGTTTCATCGCTTCTTTTTTGATGGCGGGTCAGGAGGAAGAACCCTTGAGGACCTAATTCTGAAAGGAGAAAATAAAAACACAACTACATAACCACTTTTTCGCCCCTTGGGGCCAATACCGCGCATTATTTAAGCGATACCCCAGTTAAGCTAAGAACGGATACGTTGGGCTTTCGAAAAAGTCCTAGATAGAACAGCCGAGCTGTTTTTTCGAGTTGTATCCGGGAAAAAAAGGAGAATAGAAAATGGCATATGGTGGAGGATTCGGTGGGCCACGAAGGTTCGGACCGCGCGAGATGCATAAGGCAACCTGCTCCGAATGCAAAGCGGAGTGCGAGGTTCCCTTCAAGCCGACCGAGGGCAAACCTGTTTATTGCAGGGATTGCTTCCAGAAGCGTCGAAGATACTAAGGGGTCCATAAACTCGTCTGAGCGACGTGGATTTTTGGGCTGCTTGCATCGGCTAGCGGTAGCTATAGTCCTCACCAGTCGTTTTTCAACCGCTCAAGTTCCGTCCCCGTTATCACTCGAATTTTCGGGCTTAAAACCGTGGGGCGCAGCGAGGAATTTCACGCTCTTGAATTATCACTGAATCAAAATCATTTTCTAAATTTACCCGTAACAATTTTCAAAACACAAACAATTGTTATCGTTATACGCAACTACCGTGCTCGTTCTATCGTTTTAACCATAGTTTCATCCTTGAGCTATCTCAACTTTCTGAAAAACCTATTAATACGCTATACGAGAGAAGAGGAGTCGGCGGGAACGGGAAGCCCGCAGAGGAGGTCGAACCGGAGTCTACGGACAACGGGGCGCCGTGTGAAAACCCGGGCGAAAAACCGGGGAAGAATGCGGATAACCTCCGTGGAGGAACGGAGAGAGACACCGACTGTGGGAAAAAGATCCTGGCCTAAAAACACGACGAGCTAGCGGAGTGGTCGAGATTCGCGAACTCGTTGGGATAGTAAGGGAGGGATCAAAGTTCCCGCCATTTTTGTTTAGTGTTGCATCAAAACCTTGGTGTACTTTAGGATTCGTTTTGGGCCAAATTCTCGTAGGAGCGAAGGCGCCATGCGCGTCAGTGCCTTGACAAGTCCTCCGTGATGGTCGAAATCAAAGTTCTTGAGCACGATCTCCTTAACATCCTCCCTTCTCAACATGCCTAACACGACATCCAGGTCCTCGTCTGACATCTCCTCAAATACCATCCGCGCGCGAGCACCAAGTTCAAATTCTCGGCCAAACTTTTCCCTGACTTTTTTATCATAAGCTTGGAGCGATTTCTCATCTGGCTCTCCCTCCAAAGCATGCGCGGCCACTTCAGCCGCCAACTTTGCGCATGATAGACCGATGTAGAGCCCACCTCCTGTGAGCGGCTTGACATGACCAGCTGCATCCCCCACCAACAGTACTCGGTCTGAATACTGTTTGCGCGAAAACGGCTCGGGGATAAGGCCAACTGAGATGTCAAGCGTGCGCGTCTTCTCAACCTTCTTGGATATCACTGGATGCCTTTCGACGAGTGTGCGCAACATCTGGAGCGGGTTCCCCTTCATCGCGCCAAGACCAACACGACAAACACCGCCAGACTTGACGAGCCAGCCGAAGAACCCAGGCGCGAACGAACGGCCGAAATACACCTCGGCTATGTCGTCCCGAGTATCCGCAATGACTTCCGCTTGAGCGCACCTGAGATACTTCTCCGATTTTATCAGGCCTGCCCTCCGCGCGACGACTGAACTCGGGCCATCGGCACCTATCACCAAGCGCGTGCTGATCTCCCCGGCGTTGGTACCTTTGAGTTCCACAACTGGTGAGCTTCCAATCTTCACGTCCACACACCTGCTCTTGAAGAGAAATGTGGCCCCAGCTTCCGCGGCCTCCCGTGAGAGCGAGCGGTCGAACTCTGCGCGGTCGATCACGAACGCTTCAACTTTCCCCCTGGTGAGCTCGATCGGCTCGTTGGAAGGTGGATAAATCACGGCGCCACGAAGTTTCTCCAATACCCAGCTGCTCGGCTTGATTCCAACCTCTTTGAGTCCTTCAACACCGACGATCCCAGTGCAGCAGGCAGGGTTTCCAACCTCGCCGTGCTCTTCCACCACCACGACGTTGAACCCACGCTTGGCGAGGATTCCGCTGACAAGACATCCCGCAGGGCCTCCGCCAACCACCACAACATCGGCACGCACTTTCCAACCTCACAACTTTTTTAGGCTACAACTTGATAACGGTAGCGAGTGATGCGATGCTGGATATCATCGGATACGTGGTGTTAGGCATATTCCTGTTAATAGTCCCAGGTTTCCTCTTCTCACTTGTACTCTACCCAAAGCGTGGGAGCCTTGACTTCTGGGCTAGGATCGGCGTTAGTCTGGGCCTAGGGTTGATTATCCTCATATACGCGGCGTACCTCATCGCGAGGCCGGAGTGGAAGGCGCTTCAGCTCACGCCTTTCTTGGGCGTCACCGCTGGAGTGTGCGTAGCTCTTGCAATCGTGGCGTATATCAGAGGCGGGGCTGGAGTGGTGCTCGCATACGCGCGGGCGGTGGTTAGGTTCTTCCATAAGCCAAAACCACATCACCACCCTGCCCACCCACAACATAAGCACGAGGAACACGCTGCGCCAAAACATGAGGAGAAAACTCCTGAACAGCCTCCTGAAAAGGGGCGAGCTTAGTTGATATTTGAACACAAGCAGGTCATCGTGGCCAGATCGGATTTGGACATGAGCCCTGGGAAGCTGGCGGTCCAGGTAGCGCACGGTTCTGTTGGTTCTGCTGAGAAGGCCAGGCGAGAGCACCGGGGATGGTATTCTGCGTGGCTTGGAGAGGGGCAGAAAAAAGTCGTGGTTAAGGTAATGGAGGAAAGTGAGCTGTACAAAATCCAGAAGCAGGCGAGAAAAGCCGGGCTGCCTAACGAGCTTATTCAAGATGTCGGCCTGACGGAACTTCCTCCGGGCACATCGACCGTGCTCGCAATAGGTCCGGCGCCAAACGATCTGGTGGACAAGATCACGCGCGAACTCCCTCTACTTTAGGTGATGGTATGAAGCTGAGCGACGTCGGAGAGCGGGCCCTTGTCGAACTCGCGCGCAAAGTGTGCAAGCAGGGCCCAGGCGTGAGGATCGGGATAGGAGACGACGCTGCCGCGATCGACTTGAACGGCAATTGTCTGGTTGTGACCACGGACATGCTAGTCGCCAGTTCTCACTTTCCCCAAGGGACCACACCAGAACAGATGGGGCGAAAAGCCGTCGTGGTCAACCTTAGCGACCTGGCGGCGATGGGGGCGGAACCGGTCGGGTTGATTTTTTCTGTTGCACTTCCGAGAGAACTGGATGTCAGCTTTGTTGAGCGGCTCGTGAAAAGCATGGACGCTGTGGCCCGTAAGTACGGCACGTATGTCGTTGGAGGAGACTTGGATGAGAGTAGTGAGATCATAATCTCCGGGGCTGCGTTTGGGCTGGCCCGCAGAGAGGAGCTGCTGAGGCGGTCTGGGGCCAGGGCGGGTGATGTAGTGGCGGTTACTGGGAAGCTGGGTGCTGCTTCTGCCGGTCTGAAGCTCCTGCTGGAAAAACTTCCTCCAAATAAATATCAGGCGCTCATCAAGGCGCAGCTCGAGCCGCACGCACGTGTTAGGGAAGGCAGAAGCCTCGCGCGGAGCGGAATGGTTACGGCAGCAATAGACGTTACGGACGGACTGGCAGCAAACCTGTGGCAGCTCGCACGTGAGAGCAAGGTCAAAACAGTCATTGACCGCGATCGCGTGCCTGAACACCTGCTCATAAGAAAATTTGCGGACAAGCATGGTTTTGATGTGGATGATTTCGTGCTCTTCGGCGGGGAGGACTTTGAACTGCTCTTCACCGTCAGACCACGAGGCTGGGAGAAAGTCCGTAGGGCGCTTGAACGCATCGGCACGAAAGCGACGATGATTGGACGCGTGGCAAAAGGAGAAGGAGTTTTTGTCCGAAGAGATGGAAAAACACGAGCTTTGCCGGATCGCGGTTACGAGCATTTCAGATGATTGTAAACTCATCCCCCGCAACCCTCATAACTCCACTTTACCTTGTTTTTCTGGGGTTAAGTTGGAACTCAACGAAATCATCGATGGTCTAAGCATCCAAGATAAAAAGGTCCTGCTCGCGCTCCAAGAAATCGGTGGCAAAATAGACATCTCAGACATCGTGAAACATGCCAGCCTAGACCAAGCCACGGTGATGCGGGCCGCACTTTCCCTCACTGGATACGGTTTGATCAAGATGCGAGAGAAAAAGTTTTCGAATGTAATTCTCCTCCCAGAGGGCCGAGAGTACGCGTACGGTGGATTGCCCGAACGTAGGATGCTTGTGGCGCTGGCCAGCTACGGCTCTGAAGCCATTGACGAGATAACCACCCGTGCGAGCCTGAACGAGGAACAGAGGGATATAGCCATGGCGTGGATCAAGCGCAAAGGCTGGGCCGAATTTATCAAACAGGAAGACCAAACTCTCTTATCTATCACCGAGGAGGGAGGCGCAGCTCTTTCAGAGAAGACCGCTGACGAAACTTTGCTCGAGATGCTCGACGCTCGAGAGCTTAACATCGACGAGCTGCCGAACGAGATGAAGGGGCCGCTCCGAACATTGGCGGAGCGGAAGTTAGTGGAGATTCGTGAGGAGACCCGGCGCGAAGTGGAACTCACAGACCTCGGCAAGCAAGCATTGGAGCGCGGCATCGAACTCATCGAAGAGGTGAGCGAGCTGAGCCACGACCTGCTCGTGAGCGGGCGCTGGCGTGAGGTAAAATTCAGACGCTACGATGTCGTCGCCCCTGGCACACCGGTTTACCCTGGAAAGATCCACCCGCAACAGCAGGTCATCGATGAGCTCAGGGAGATACTGCTGGAGATGGGGTTCGTTGAGATAAGAGGGAGAGCTGTAGAGTCAGAGTTCTGGAACTTCGACGCTTTATTTCAGGCACAGGATCATCCCGCAAGAGAAATCCATGATAGTCTATCGCTGTCCAAGCCACAACAGGCCAAACTACCCTCGCCCGCGCTGGTCAAACAGGTGGCGGCAGCACACGAGCGTGGCATCGCAGGATCGACTGGTTGGGGTTACAAGTTTGACACGAACATAAGCCAGAGACCGGTGCTCTGTTCGCAGACCACGGCCGCCACCGTCCGTTACCTCGCCTCGCATCCCGAACCTCCTGCAAAAGTCTTCTGCATCGACCGCGTCTACCGCCACGAGAAGATCGACTACAAGCACCTCGCGGAGTTCTACCAGGCGGAGGGCATAGTGATGGACCCCGGACTAACTCTGCGTGATATGCTTGGGTATCTGAAACAGATCGTGAACAAACTCGGGTTCCAGAAGATGAGGTTCAGACCCGGCATGTTCCCGTTCACCGAACCTTCTGTCGAGGCGGACGTCTACCATCCAAAGAGGCATGAGTGGATCGAGATCTTGGGGGCAGGCATGTTCAGGCCGGAGGTACTCCGCCCGATCGGCATCAAGTACCCGGTGCTCGCGTGGGGCATCGGCCTCACTAGGCTCATAACGATACGTCTGGGCCTGGATGACATCAGAGAAATCTTCTGCAACGACCTCAACTGGGTCTCCAACAAAATCTGCTGGACCTCCGAGAAGACAGGTGATGCTTGATGCCTACTATCACCGTCAGTTATCGCGACATCTGCGGACTTCTCGGCAAACAAGTCCCTCTGGAACGCTTAGAGCAGGGGTTGATGATGATCGGTGTCGAGGCCGAGGCAGCGGGAGATGAGCTCAAACTTGAGATTTTACACAATCGTCCGGATCTTCTCAGCCCAGAAGGAGTGGCCCGCGCGCTGGCCGGTTACCTTGACATAGAGACGGGGTTGCCACACTATAACCTAAAGGCGTCCAAGGTAACGGTCGAGGTCGATCGAAGCGTCGAGGCCGTCCGTCCGTTCATAGCAGCTGGCGTGGTCACGAACGTACGGTTGACAGACGACATAGTTGCGTCGCTCATGCAGGTCCAGGAGAAGCTACATGCGTCCCTCTGCAGGAACCGACGGAAGGGGTCGATTGGTGTCTACGACCTCGCCACAATCACGTCACCTGTCCGCTACACCACGACCTTACCCGACGGCATTCGTTTCGTCCCCCTAGATTCCGGCCGTGAGCTAACCCCCACCCAGATCCTCCGCGAGCACCCTAAAGGAATCGAATACGGCTCGATAATACAGGACCTGCCCAGATATCCGCTCCTCATCGACTCTCGAGGGATGGTGCTCTCAATGCCGCCAATCATAAATAGCGGGGACACGCGTGTCACGGAGAAGACAAGCGGGTTTTTCGTCGACGTCACGGGACTGGAAGAACGCGTGGTCAACCAGGCACTGACGATACTGATGACCGGACTTGCCGAGCGCGGGTTCCAGATCGAATCGGTCGCGGTCAAATACCCACGCAGGCGTGTCCGCACACCTGACCTCAGAGCCCATCGGTGGCGCCTGGGCACGCGAGATGCGAACGAGTCTGTGGGGTTGAATCCGAAGCCGAAGGAAATGTCTAGAATCGCCAGGAGCATGCGTTACGGGGTGGCCGGCGTCAAGGGCGCTGTGTTGACATTACTGGTCCCGCCTTACAGGACCGACATCCTGCACGAGATGGACATAATCGAGGACATAGCTATAGGTTACGGTTACGACAAGCTGGAGCCAACGCTGCCTAAAGTCCTCACGATCGGAGAACGAGCCACGATCGAGAAGACGAGCGACATGGCTAGGCGGGCCCTGACCGGGTTCGGCTTCACGGAGGTGATGACATACACCCTGACCAACCCGCGCACGAACTTCGAACTGATGAGGATGAAAGGAGAGTCCGTCGAGATTGCAAACCCGGTATCGGAAGAGTACACTATCGTGAGAAACTCGTTGCTGCCATCACTTCTATCGGCTCTGCGCGAGAACCGGCGCAATCCCCTGCCGCACAAGATCTTCGAGGTAGGTGACGTGGTGGTATTGGATGAACAGGCAGAAACTGGTGCGAGAAACGTGCGCCGAGTGGGGGCGGCGGTAATAGGCGAGGGCCACGGGTTCACATACATCAAGGCTGTAGCGGAAGCGTTGCTCCGTGAACTTGGCGTCGACTGTGAAGTCCGTGCGGCGTGGCACTCGAGCTTCTTGGACGGCCGTGTCGCTGAGTTAGTTGCGAAAGACAAGCGCTTGGGTGTGGTAGGAGAGATCCACCCTGAGGTGATCCTAGGATTCGACCTCGAACACCCGGTCTGTGTCTTCGATGTCGACTTAGAATAAAAGCTGATTTCTCGAGACTATTTGACCTTCAGCGCGTATCTACCTGGTTTGGTGATGTTGAGCCGCTTTGCTAACTCAGAACTCTCTGGCTCGCGCACGATAAAATAGCCGGTCCAATCACCTGAGAGGGAGGCCTCACCGCAGTTTGGACATGTGCTCTTTTCACTGATGAAGTTGCAGTTGCGGCATGCTTTTTCCGTCACGTCTTTGCCCCCTTGCGGGCCTCCTCAATCCACTCCAGCTTGCCCAGCCCTGGCTGTCGCATGGTCAGACCAACCTTCCCGCCCTTCATGCCGCGCTTGAGGCTCACGCTCACTATGCGGACCCTGACCTTGTCCCCCTCCTTGAGCAAATGCTTCGACTCCTTCCCGTAAAGGTTGCCCTTCTTCTTGTCGTAGCCGACGAAATCGTCCATCACTTGGGAAACGTGCGCCAGCCCGTCGATTGGCCCGAGACGGACGAACGCCCCGAACTCCACTATCTCGACGATCTCGCCGAGCGAGACCTCGTTGATTTCAGGCTTGTATATCAGCGTCTCGAAAGTCACGTCGTGATAGCTCGCGCCGTCGCCCATTATCACCCTACCGACCCCAATCTCCTTCAGCTCCCTTATCGCCAGGACAACCCCGACGTCCTTGTCGACCAGTCCCTCGTAGGTCTTGCGCAAGACGTCAAGGATTACATCGTTCGTCGGCTCGGAGAACCTGTTGGGCGGCACGCGAACTGTGTCCTCCACGGTCACGATTTTGTACATGCTTTTACCTCAACTCTTCCTAGTTTTAACTGACAACCCTAGTTTCTTTCCCTTATCAACCTTTAAAAAGTGTATCCCCTCTCCAAACCAGTCCAAGTCGGCTCCCGTATCCCTAATCACGCAAGAAGCAACGGAGCCAGCATCAGAGCAATCCAAGACATGAGCTTGATCAGTATGTTGATGGATGGTCCGGCTGTGTCCTTGAACGGGTCCCCAACTGTGTCGCCTATCACGGATGCCTCATGTGTCTTCGATCCCTTTCCGCCGAAGTGTCCGAGCTCGACGTACTTCTTCGCATTGTCCCACGCCCCGCCAGCGTTCGCCATGAGCAGGGCGAAGACCAACCCTACGCCTATGCTCCCAGCCAGAAAACCTCCCAATGCGGCCTTGCCCAGTACGAACCCCACTACGATCGGTATGACGAGGGCCGAAACGCTCGGGACCACGAGTTCCTTCAACGCTCCACGCGTGGCTATGTCGACGCACCGCGCATAATCCGGCTTGGCCTTCCCCTCCATCAGCCCCTTGATATTCTTGAACTGCCTCCGCACTTCCTCCACCATCCTGAAAGAGTTTCTGCCAACGGCGAGGATCGTCAAAGCACAGAAGAGCGCCACTGTGGCGCACCCGAGGAAAAATCCAGCCATGACGTTCGGATTCAGCAGGTCGAGAGTCTGGATATTGGCGAAGCTGCTGGAGGCGTATGTCGCGAAAAGAGCTATGGCGGTCAGAGCTGCCGAGCCTATCGCGAAGCCCTTGCATATCGCCTTCGTCGTGTTCCCGACAGAGTCGAGAGTATCTGTTACATCCCTGACCTTCTTGGACATCCCCGCTTGCTCGACTATGCCGCCCGCGTTATCAGCGATCGGACCGTATGCGTCCGACGCGACTACTATCCCCGTGACCGAGAGCATGCCCACACCCGCGAGACATATGCCGTACAGACCGGTGAGTCCCCCGCCTAGGACCGTGTACGACACCACCACCGATGCCGATATCGCGACTATCGGTAGCACTGCGCTGCCCAGACCAACCGAGAAACCGGCGAGCAGGTTTATGGCAGCGCCAGACTGGGCGGAGTGAGCTATGAACTTGGCTGGACGGTGGCTCCGGTTGGTGAAATAATCCGATGTCAGACCTACCACCAACCCCGTAATCAGACCAGATAGGACGGCCACGAACAGCCCCCATCCGCTGACCAACCCGAACATGTACGCGGCCAAGAACAATGAACCCGCGGCCGTTATGACGATCGCCGCTATGCTCGCACTGTTCAGAGCGTAGCTCGGGTCTTTGCCTTTCTTGACCCTGACGAAAAGAACCCCCAGAACAGAAGCGACGATTCCAATCGCGGCAATCCACAGCGGAAATGTCACGGCCCCCGAACCATATGTGGCCTGAACCGTCAATCCCACTATCATCGCGGCTATTATGCTCGCCACGTATGACTCAAAAAGGTCCGCCCCCATACCTGCGACATCCCCTACATTGTCGCCCACGTTGTCAGCTATGACGGCGGGGTTCCTAGGGTCGTCCTCCGGGATACCGGCTTCGACCTTCCCGACCAAATCTGCGCCGACATCGGCAGTCTTCGTGTATATGCCGCCGCCCACCCTGGCGAAGAGCGCGACGAAGCTGGCCCCGAATCCAAACGGCATGATTAACGTGGGGTTCCCGAACCAGTAGTAAAAGAGCAACACTCCCAGCAGACCTACCCCGACGACCGTCATACCCATGACGAGCCCTCCACGAAAAGCGATCTTCAGGGCCCCGCTGACTCCGCCTCGAGCCGCGTTCGCGGTGCGGGAGTTAGCCCTTATCGCCACATGCATGCCGATGAACCCAGCTATGGTCGATGAGAGTGCACCAACCAAAAACGAAACAGATGCCCGCCACCCCCAGGCCGGGATTAATAGGAGCAAAATTGCGACCGCTGAGACAAACGCCCATATCGTGGTGTACTGTCGCTTGAGATACGCCGTGGCGCCCTCGTAGATGGCCGCTGAGATCTCCCTGATGCGCGGAGAGCCCGGGTCTTCCTTCAGCACCAAACGTGCCGAAATCCCGGCCACGGCTAACGCGGCCGCCCCTGTTATCGGGAGAAGTAAGCTCAGTTCCACTCGCTCACCCCAGCTGACCGTCCACAGCAAGATGGGACAGTTGCCGTAAAAATATTACCGAAACCCCCAGACGTCGGAGCTCCTTCCGTAGAGCGGCGTCCGTCGTACCCACGGCCAGCTTTCTCTGGACCGACAGCCTGATGATCGCTTCATCCGCTCTCCCGGCCGCTTTGACTATTCTCCCACGTTTGACCAAGAGAAGACCAATCCTCGCGGCCACTTTTTCTTTGGGCTTGCCTTGCTTAGAGATCCGCCTCAGCTCTTTCGCGACGGAACTCGGGACCAACAACTCACACTTGGAATTGAGCAACCTCTCGAGTTCGCTGACTACGTCCACACCGAACATGCCTGGGACCATCATAAAACTGGTGTCCGTGATGACCTGCACCAATATCCCTGCTCAACTCATGATGCCGTGCCCGATCAAGCGCCACCTGCCAGCCACACGGCGGCTCAGGGCAACTCTGGCGCCTCGCTCGACGCATACGGGGAGCTTTAACCTCACCGTAGCCTTGCTCCCTCGGGCGCTTATTATGGTCCCGACCGTCATTGATGTACCGACGTTTATCATGAGCGGCTCACCTGTCGTCAAAGGCTTAACCTCCAGTTCTTCCTGAAGCCCGACTACCCGCTTCATCAGATGGACCTCCAGCTCCAGCGTTTCGAGCACCTCCGGGAGGCTGCCGGGTGCCCCAAGGACGGAGCCCACGAGAGAATCCCCTTTGGTCATGGCTGGGTCTAGCAAAGTGCCGACACCTATCAGACCGCCAGGGCCAGCCTCGTCTAAAGAGCTTTCCATCGCGTGCAGGCTGACCACCTTCGAGTTAAGGTGCTGCCATGTGGTCCTGCCCTCTCGAGTCACCTTTATGCCTGGACGGAACTCTATGCTGTCGTCTATGCGGAGCTTGCCATGCAGTAACGAGCCCCCAACCACCCCGCCCGCAAGTTTTTCCGGCCTCGTCCCTGGGCGGTTGATGTCGAATGATCTAGCAACGTACATGTGCGGTGGCTTGGCTAAGTCTCGTTCCGGTGTTGGGATGTGTTTCTCGATGGCCTCAATCAGCTTATCGACGTTTGCCTTGTGTATGGCGGAAATCGGGATGATCGGGGCATTCTCGTATGCGGTGCCCGCGAGGAACTCCTTTATTTGCTTGTAGTTCTCCAAGACCTTCTCGCGTGGCACGAGCTCTATTTTGTTCTGCACCACGATGAGCCTCCGCACACCGATTATGTCCAAAGCCAAGAGGTGCTCCTTCGTCTGCGGCTGCGGGCAGGGTTCGTTGGCCGCAATCACTAGAACCGCACCATTCATGACCGCCGCGCCTGAAAGCATCGTTGCCATGAGGGTTTCATGGCCGGGGGCATCGACGAAAGAAACGCGACGCAGGAAATCGGTTTTTGAGCCATCACGTGGGCATGTTTCTTTCGTCGTGTAGAGTCCACATGAAGGGCATCGATAAAAGCTCGTGTCAGCGTAGCCCAAGCGGATGGAGATCCCCCTGCGAAGCTCCTCACTATGCGTATCCGTCCATATGCCCGAAAGAGCCTCCGTTAGAGTGGTCTTGCCGTGGTCGACGT
>CAYMXQ010000021.1:9441-12350 GCA_964394495.1 Hadarchaeota archaeon (SeqCode) | reverse complement strand
CGCGTCGATTGGGAAGCGCGTCACCGAGAAATCAGTCTACGATGTGAGCGCCGTTGCAAAGCCAGAGGAGGTCAGGCAAATGCTTGGACTAGCCTTAGCCGGGAAATTTGACGAGGCACGGAACAAGCTCCACGTGTTGCTCATCGACATGGGGCTCGCTGGGGAGGACGTGCTGGTCCAGGTCCACAGGGAGATATTCAACCTAGATCTACCAGAGCGAGCTAAAGTTGAACTCGTGGACAAGGTCGGGGAGTTCTCATTTAGACTGACGCAAGGGGCCAATGAGCGGATTCAGCTTGAGGCAATGTTGGCGCACTTTGGTCTAGTTGAAACGAAATCCAATTCTGGCTGAAAAATCAGGTTGTGGTTTGAATATTCAGTAATGCTTTCAAGAAAATCTTAACTTCATCAACATTCCTAAGGAAGAACTTCGCATGAGTTTTTCTAGGTTTTTCTGAAATCAGGACGGTTATCCCCTTATTCTTCAGCGCCAAAAATGCGTCCTCGTCCGTCTGATCGTCTCCAATATAGATCGGCGTGAGTTCTCTGCCGGGATCGACGATGTCGATTATCCACAGCGTCGCTTTCCCCTTGTCCCACTCCACGTTCGGCCTTATCTCGAAAATTTTCTTGCCATGGGTGACTTTGATTGCTCCCGAAGCCGTGTAGGGTTTTACTATTCTTTCAAAATTCCTTTTCAGGTGTACGATTTGCCCAGGCCTGACTAATCGGTAATGGAGGCTGGCCGAGAGTCCCTTGTCCTCCACAAATGCGCCTTCAATTTTTATTAGTCCCTCCCTCAATTCTCTGCAGATTTTGGTTATGGCCGGACTAGCACGCTTTGCCCCGCGCTTGACAAGTTTCACCTTGGGTCCACTTATCTCCAGCCCGTGATTCCCCACATAGTAAATACCTTCCAATTTGATGCTCCCCTTCACATCGGCCAATGACCTGCCGCTTATTATCACAACTTTGAAATGCTTAACCAAGGACTCAAGCAATTTCCTCGTATTTGCGGGGAGGACAGCGAGTTTAGGACTTTTAACTATGGGCGTGAGGGTACCGTCATAGTCGAGAAACAATATGGCCCTGCCTTTTAACTTTTCAATTTCATGCAACTGACTAAGAAGGTGTTTCATTCAAACCCCATGCTTCCCCCATGTCATTATGAGCTAGGCAATTGAATCTTTTAAGTTAGTAACGGTAAAGTTTTAAGTTGAACAGAATGCTGAGAAAGTTGACAGATTACCGCGGAATAGTTGGCAACAAGAAGGTCGCTGAAATTTATAGAAAAGCCAGAAAAATACGTAAAAAACATATTCTGCACATTAACTCAATCCCTTACGGTGGAGGGGTAGCCGAAATTCTTAGGAGTGCAGTCCCACTCATGAACGATGTCGGCATCGACGTTGGATGGCGCACGATGGTTGGTTCCCCAGATTTTTTCAGAACAACGAAAAAATTCCACAACGCTCTTCAAGGCGACGCGATTGCACTGACTCATAAAAAGATAAAGTTGTATGAGGAAACCAATCAGGTGTTTTCAAAGTTCACTCATTTGGACCATGATTTAGTGGTCGTTCACGACCCCCAGCCCCTGCCCATCATCAAGTTCTATAGGAAAAAGCAACCTTGGATATGGCGGTGTCACATCGACCTCTCAAGACCAAATCAGAAGTTGTGGGATTATCTCAAGGATTTCGTCCTGCTGTATGACATGGTAATCTATCAGATGGAAGAATTTGCCGTCCATGGGGTTCCAGAGGATTACCGAGTGATAAAACCATCAATCGATCCACTTTCGATGAAGAACATGCCCATACCTAAGAGCACCATTA
The DNA here is from genome assembly GCA_964394495.1 of Hadarchaeota archaeon (SeqCode). GTDB lineage: Archaea > Hadarchaeota > Hadarchaeia > Hadarchaeales > Hadarchaeaceae > B75-G9. Next base: position 10,512 of record CAYMXQ010000021.1, on the reverse strand, counting down.
ACAAGTACATCAAAAAGGCAGGGGTCGATCCCAGGCGACCCATCATCTCCCAGGTATCGCGCTTCGACAAGTGGAAAGACCAGATTGGGGTTTTGAGGGTCTTTGACCGGATAAGGAGAGAAATGGACTGCCAGCTCCTCTTGGTCGGAGATGTGGCGCTGGACGACCCAGAAGGTCAAGAAATGTATGAACGGCTCCATGCGGATGTGAAAGGCAGAGAGGATGTGAGGGTGATAGTAGGTGCGCACGATATAATGGTCAATGTCGTCCAGAGAGCTTCAGATGTAGTCCTACAGAAGTCAACAAGGGAAGGTTTTGGTCTCACGGTCTCAGAGGCCTTATGGAAAGAGACCCCCGTAGTCGCCTCAAATGTCGGCGGCATCCCCTCACAAGTCATAGAAGGCGAAAATGGGTATCTCGTAGACCCTTACGATTACAATTATGCGGCGAAGAAAGTGATGGATCTTCTCAGCGATAAACACATGCGAGATGATATGGGGATAAAAGGGAGACAACACGTGAAAGAAAACTTTTTGATCACCCGCCTCATTGAGGATTGGATAGGTCTTTGGACTGAGATGCTTCAATAGCAAGGTTATATCTAAACCAGCTTCAAACCGATATACTCAAAAACATCCGAAGACAAACGATGGGAAAAATGTTTTTAAACAATGTTGCATAATAATTACCAAGGATGAGGCGTTAATGACAGTTGAGGAACTTTGGCAGTTGCTTGTGCCCGTCCTGATCTTGGTTGGGTTCGTCGCGGTAGGGTATGTACTAAGATTTTCGCTAAATATCTACATCACCAGACTCACGCGAAAAACCAAGACAAAGGTTGACGACATAATACTCAACGCAATTAAGACACCGATAGTTGCGATATTCCTAATCGTCGGTATCAATTTCGCGTTAGCACAAGCTCCGTTTGTCCCGGCTCAGATCTCGCAATATATCCCAACTATAAGTTCCATAATAATTATCCTGATAGCAACGATTGTAGTTGCCAAAACGCATCGCCAGCAGCGACTCCGCCACCTCCGTGAGCAGCGACTGCGCGGCACGCGGATC